>CALGGN010000001.1 GCA_937915915.1 uncultured Selenomonas sp.
CACAGCCGCGCTCCTTGAGCCAGATCCAAGTCTCACGGAAAATCTCGTCCGCTCCCAAGGGTCTGCCGTCCCGTTGCTTTGCCGACAGGTATTCGCTGGGCTGTGGCATTTCTTCGCCGTAAAGGTCGGCAACATTGGTAAGTTCCGCGCCGTTCAGTTCCGTCATGGGAAACTCCATCACGGTAGCCTCGCGTCCGTTGGCGATCTTATCCGCCAGAGCGTCCGGCTTATCCCCGGCGCGAACACGCCGCCCGCCTCGATTCGTTCCGTCTTTCGCCATCTTTTCACCTCCCGTGGGTTAATACCCCGTTTGAACCATAATTTTTGTGCGCGAGCCCCCGTGCCGGTCATGGTGCGGCAGGGTTGCAGGGATTTTGCCCGCCCCTCCTGGCCAGCCAAAGGATTTTTGCTCTCAATGTCGAATTTAAAAGTGTTGTAGTTCTTAAGTTACGTAAGCGGGGGACTTTCCATGAATGACAATCATGTGCAGCAGATTTTTGCTCACTACATAGATAAGTTTGATTACATCAACAATCAAAACCATCAGGAATATTACAAATGGCAGATTGCCAAGCGGTTTCGCCCTGAAATGGATGCCGCTCTCTCTGCTTCGGATGAGGAATTTGCCACCAAGTTGTATGCTGTCAAAAAACTCACGTCCAATCTTATCGATAGCTATACACAGCCTTTTCATGGTTTAGTGAAGTTTGCGGAGCAGGAGCCTGAAACCGTCAGAAATATGTTCACTATGCTCTTTGACGGCAACAGAGAGAATCTCCAAGAACGGGTAGGTTCTTTTCTGACTCAAAGCCACGCTCTGCGAGATAAATATTACCCGGACAGTTATCTCTACAAGGAAGATATGCATTCGATAACAGGCTATCTCTTTTTGTATGACCCAGACCACAATTACATTTACAAACCTACTCACGCACGGGATTTTGCCGATTGCATTGAGTTTTATGACGAGTGGGGAACGGGAGCCGATACGAGACTTGATATTTACTATCGTATGTGCGACCAACTTGTAACAGCCATCAAAGCCAGCAAAGCACTGATGGCAACCGATGCCAGCCGTTTTGAGAATGGGTGGGGCGAAAATCCCGACACATTTTATCCCGATACCGAGAAACATATCTTGGCGTTTGACTTGATATACTGTTGCTCCACATACGGCCTTTTTAAAGGCATTAGCTTCGAACGGCCTAAAACGAAGGAAAGACAGCTTATGCAAGAGCGGAAAGATAAAGCTGTCCGCTTGTCACAACAACTCGAAAAAACCAAGCAGGATTCCGAGGCGTTAAAGGCGGCACTCGAGTATGTTGATTCCGTTTATACCATGGGACGCACTATCCATCATAAAAAATACGGTGACGGTATCATCAAAGACAAAAAGGATACCTTGGTCACAGTGGAATTCCCAGAAGTAGGGGAAAAGCAGTTGGAAAGCGTCACATTGGTTGTAAATGGCATCGTGTCTGTCGATGTCACCGATTATGAATCCACGGTAGAAAAGTATAAGCCGATCCTGAAGGATAGAACATCGATTGACAGCCGACTGAAAAGTGCCGAGAGGGAATTTACTCCATACGCTCAATATCTGTAGCTCTGATAAATGACCATGGTCTATTGCTTATGGTGCTACCTTGCCTCGCCGATGTATTTTCTCATGGCAACTGGCGCACAGACTCCGCAGATTGCTCTCGTCATTCGTTCCGCCATCGGCAAGGGGCTTCACATGATGCACCAGCGTTGCCACCGATGCTCTTCCAAGCCAAAGGCACTCCTCGCATAGCGGATGCACCGAGATGTATCGGTCGCGCACCTTTCGCCAGCCACTTCCGTACCGCTCGTGTTGATTGTAGCCACGGGCAAAATGCTCGTAATGCCTCTGCATCAGGCTCCGATGTTCCTCGCAGTAGCCCGTCCTGCTGTCGGTCAGATTCGGACAGCCGCCGTAGCGGCAGGGGCGTTTGGGTTTCGTTGGC
>CALGGN010000002.1 GCA_937915915.1 uncultured Selenomonas sp.
CCGTAATCTTTGAGCATAACTTCAATCCCTGCCGCCTTGGACACAGCGCCATCCATAATTTCCAAAAGAATATCAGAGGAACGCGCCACCTGAAACTGCGGATAATGCTGCTGGAAATATTTTTCTGCCGCCACGCAGTCCGCCGGCTCAGCCATCAGCAGAATCTTATGCGGCAGCGTGCCCTGCGCAAGCAGGTTGTCAAAATCGGCCTGTTCAGCCTGCGCCGAGGTGATCTCTTCCTCACGCCTCACGCGCGCATCCTGCTTATCCGTCACATACCAGTGATGGCCGCTGTAAAAATTTACCGTTACTGCGGGGAATTTTTCGCCAATCTCCGCTAACAGCTTACGCACAGGAACAGCCGCCATATAGGTACTGGCAAGCTCTCTGCCCTCTTTGTCCAGCACATAGGCACCGCTGTAACAGATGATGGGCATCTTTATCCCCATATCCTCTGTAATCGGATAAATCGCCTCCGGCATCCGCGCCGACACCAGCACAAAGGGAATCTCCTTTGCCACCAGCTTTTTTACAGCATCCTTCGTCTGACTGGTCACTACATGCTGACTCGTCAGCACCGTGCCGTCAATATCGGAAAAAACTATTTTTACATCTGTCTTCGTCATAATAATCCCCCCAAGGATATTATGACATAAAATCATATGTTATGCTACCTTTATATTCTATCCCGTTTGGCATCCTCCGCGATTAGTTCTTCGAGCCTTCCTACGGTCATATCTTTTTCAGAATAGACGGTAATACCGTGCTTTTGCAAGAGGGCGGTGGTTACGCCCTGCCCTTTGACTTTTTTGCCATCAAAATTGCCGCTGTGTACTTTTTTAACGCCGCAGGAGGGGCTGCCTTCTTTTAAAATAGCCACTTTGGCATGGTAGGCTTCGGCGATTTTGAGCACCTTGTCGGCTCCCGTCAGCAGGTACTGGGTGGTGTCCATGCCGTTTTCATCCACGGCTTTGGCTTTGCCCGTGAGGACTTTTTTTCCGCTGCCGCCCTGAATCTCCATGGCTGGTCTTGGACAGGGCAGCATGGCAAAGCATTCGGGGCATACAGCGATAAAGCGGCCCCGTTCATTGTATTTCAACAACAGCTCATGGGTGTTGGCACCCCCGCTGAATTTAACCTTATGACCCAGCAAGCAGGCACTGACCAAAATCATCTTCGATACCCCTTTCTCCCAAACACACACACATTTATACCCAGTTTCTTCGCCAAGGACTCCAAAGAATCCTCTTTTAATTCCTGTCCGGCAGCCAAAGGAATTGCGGCACAGGTGCGGGCATCATCCATGGCATTATGATGCTGGAAATCAATATGCAGATGCGTGCCCACGGTATCCAGCTTGTGATTCTCCAAAAACGGCCAGGCCTTTCGAGCGATAGCCACCGTATCGCAGTAGGCAAAATCCGGTGTCGGCAGTCCTTCATCCGCAAGACACGCACTTAAAACACCCATATCAAATTTTGCATTATGCGCCACCACAATTTTCCCTTCGAGATGGCTTTTAAGTTCCGGCCAGATTTCGGCAAAGGTCGGCGCATTTTTGGTATCATTAGGTGTAATGCCATGAATCTGTATATTGAAGTAATTGTACTTATTCATGGGCGGCTGAATCAGCGAGTAGTATACATCCTTCATCCTGCCGTCTTCCACCGCCGTCACCGCCACACTGCAGGCCGAGTTGCGACAGCCCGTGGCCGTTTCAAAGTCAATGGCCGCAAAGTTCATCATAAATCAATCGTTCCTTCTTCCTTACATCTATAGAATACATAAAAGCCTTCCCCTCTGGGGAAGGTGCCCCAAAGGGGCGGATGAGATTACAGCAAATTAACCTCATCCGAGCGCTCCGCGCCCACCTTCCCCAAAGGGGAAGGCTAATCTTCATAGCCTTCTGTTATGTTATTTTTTCTTGCTTTTCAGATATTCGTCAATGGCGGCAGCTGCCTTGCGGCCTGCGCCCATGGCGAGAATTACCGTAGCGGCACCCGTGACGATATCACCGCCGGCAAATACGCCCGGCTTGGACGTTGCCCCGGTTTCCTCGTCAGCCGCAATGTTGCCGCGCTTCGTCGTATCAAGGCCCGGCGTAGTCTGCGAAATAATCGGATTCGGGCCGGTACCGATGGATACGATAACCGTCTCTACCTCCAAATCAAACTCCGAACCGGCCACGGCTACCGGACGGCGGCGTCCGGATTCATCCGGCTCACCAAGTTCCATTCTGATACATTTCATTCCGCATACCCAGCCGTTTTCATCAACAAGTATCTCGGTGGGATTGGTCAGAAGGTCGAATATGATCCCTTCCTCCTTCGCATGATGAACTTCTTCAACTCTTGCGGGAAGTTCTTCTTCCGAACGACGATATACGATATGAACATCTTCCGCGCCCAGACGCAATGCCGTACGGGCTGCATCCATCGCCACATTGCCGCCGCCGATAACGGCGACCTTCTTGCCAATCTTAATCGGCGTAGCGTATTCCGGGAACTTGTACGCCTTCATGAGGTTGCAGCGCGTCAGGAATTCATTGGCGGAGTAAACGCCGCTAAGGCTTTCGCCCGGAATGCCCTGGAAACGCGGCAGGCCGGCACCCGTGCCGATAAATACCGCATCAAAGCCTTCTTCTTTCATCGTGCTAATGGCTTTACACATACTTGAATTTTTCATTCTTAAAACTTCTAAGGCACCAGCTTCCATTGGCACGACATCAGGAGCGTTAACGATTCTTGCTATGGAAGATAACTCAAATAGTTCTTCTTCTTTTCCAAAAACAACTATTTCAACATCTTGGTTTTCTTTTTTGAATTGTTTGATGGCCTCGATAATTGGCTTACTACCATTATCTCCACCCATCGCATCTACCGCAATTTTCATAATTATTAATTCCTCAAAGTAGTATTTTAGCACGTGTTCCATTGCTCACAAAGAGAAAGATTAATTATTAATCTTATGACTAAGATCGGAAGAGCACACGTCTGAACTCCAGTCACGATCAGATCTCGTATGC
>CALGGN010000003.1 GCA_937915915.1 uncultured Selenomonas sp.
CTACAGCGAATTTATTTGGAGGTGCTATAGGATATAATTTAGCAAATATTGATAGTTTTATTAAATGCTCAAATAAAGATAAAATAAAATCATTGGGAGCCACTTTTGGTATTTCTACTGGAATGGTTGTCTTATCTAATACTGCAAAATCAGCAGTTCCAGTAGTATCAACAGGATTATTAGGAGGATTTTACATATATGACTTAGTTTCTGATATAAAGAATCCAGCTTTAACTAGGAATGAAACAGCAATATCAATTTTAAAAAATACAGCAAATTTAGCAGTAAATATAGGAACTGGTATTGGTGGATTTTATGCTGGATTAAAAATAGGTGTTAGTTATGGAATAACAACTGGACCTGGAGTTATATTAATTGGACTTGGAACTGGTTTGATAGGAGGTTTAATCGGAGGATTATTTGGGAGATTTTGCAAGAGGGGTCATGGTGCATCCGAAAGCCTTGCGGACGCTTTACGAAAAAGCACGGTTGAAGGGAATGGAGCTTTCCAGAAGTGATTCCTGATCGTCCGGAAAATTTTTTGAAAAAAAGCTTGACTTTTCATGCTGCACTGCGTAAAATAGTCTTTGTCAGTCAGCCAATGGCACGGGGATTTGCTTGCGAATCCTGCGAAAGTGCTTGACAGGAGGACGCGGAAATAGCTCAGTGGTAGAGCACCACCTTGCCAAGGTGGGGGTCGCGAGTTCGAGCCTCGTTTTCCGCTCCATCGCAAGGCGACATAGCCAAGTGGTAAGGCCGAGGTCTGCAAAACCTTTATCCCCAGTTCGATTCTGGGTGTCGCCTCCAAAGTCCATTGAGGCCCGGAGCAATCCGGGTTTTTTTGTGTGTTTCAAAAGGAAATCCCCTCAAAGCGCGGTTCGATTGCTTTGAGGGGATTTGTTCAATCCGTGTTCAGGAGCTTTGCCTTCATTTCACGGTATTTTCTCGTATAGTAAGGCCCGTTCTGCGATTCCCTGTGGTCAAAGCCATAGGCGCGGCGGCTGACGGCAAGGACGGGCGGTGCCTGGATGCGCTTGGCAATGGCCATGCCGGTAAAGAGGTTCCACCAGCGTTCCAGATCCTCGATGAAAGCCGCCGGCGTCGGAAAATACTGCCGCACAAGGCCGTCTGCGCAGCCAAGCTTTTTCTCCAGAACTCCCTGCAGATACCAATTCAGGATATCCTCCGGCGTGGCCTTCTGCCAGTGCTCCACGAAGGATCGGAACAGATAATCGTGATAGGGATACTTGAGGGGATCGCCTTTGCCCTCGTCCACGTTCTGGTTGCTCGATAGCTCGGCACTTGGCACGATGTCGATGATGCCCTGCGGAATGACCTCATGGCCATAGACTTCGTCATTGAGATAGTGGGCAAGCTCATAGACCTGATACTTCCAGAGGTCAGCCAGTGCAGCGAGAAAGCCCGACTGATCGCCGTAGAGCGTGGAATAACCGACCGTTGTCTCCGCCTTGTTTGCATTGCAGGTAAAGCCGCCGCCAAAGGCAGCCGCCGCCCCGGCCAGTACACGTGCACTGCGGTCGCGCGCCTGGATATTTTCCGTGACAAAGGAGGAAACCTGCAAATGGGACTGCACGTGATTCTTCAGAAATTCAACGGGAATTTCCTGAAGCTGCTGAACGGTATGCTCCACGGATTCCTGAATCGGAACGATCATATAATGGCAGCCGAGATTCCGGGCAAGCTGTTGGGAGAGCCCTTTGGTCGTTTCGGAATTGAATACGCTCGGCATGTTCACGAGCAGGATATTCTCAGGCCCGAGCACCTTCGTGTAGAGCGCTGCCGCAACCGCGGAGTCGATGCCGCCGGAGATGCCGATGACGACGCGCTTCATGCGGATCCTGTCAAGAAAATGCCGCACACCATAGGACAGCGCTTCATAGATATGGGCGATTGCAGATTTCTTCCGAATCTCAACGGCCGGAAGGCTGGAAACATATTCCAACGTGAGCACGCCCAGTGCTTCCTCGTATGGGGCGCAGCATGCCACGATATTGCCCTCGGAACTGTAGACCGTACTGGACCCGTCAAAGGTGTAGATGGTCTTGCCGTTATTCTGCAGGCCGATATTGTTGACGTAGAAGAGCGGCGCCTTGACCGCTTTTGCCTGTGCCTTGAATATGCGGTTGCGCTTGTCGTTCTTGCCAAGCGTGTAGGGAGATGCTGAGATGTTCACGAAGAAGTCGATGGGCGCGTGACGCTGCAGGATCTCCAACGGCGTCAGCTCGTAATCGTCGCTCCATCCATCTTCGCAAAGCAGACACCCTACACGGTAGCGCTTGCCGTTGACCTTGAAGGTCAGGGGAGAAATCAGCTGATCGGGCGATGTGCCAAGCTCCCGTGCGAGCTTCTGCAGGCTGAAGAAATGGCGTGTATCATCGAATTCCCGATAATTCGGCATGAGGGTCTTGATCATAAAGGGATAGGGCATATTGTCCGGATGGATGAGCTTTCCGTTTTGCGCCGCAAAAAAGGCATTGTATTTCCGCACACGCCCGTCATTGTTTTTCTTTTTCCAATCCACCGCTATATTTCCAAACAGGATGACGATATCCTTGGAAGCCGCGATGATTTCCTTCCCGTACTCCATGCAGTCCGCGAGGAAGGAAGACTGCTCCCAGGTATCGCCCAGGAAATAGCCAGGAATGGCCATTTCGGGGAAAATGATGACATCTGCATCCTTTTCCTTTGCGTCTGCAATCATCTGCAGCATTTTTTTCGTGTTTTTGTCAGGATGTCCCGGTATGACTTCCATTTGGGCATAAGCGATATTGAGCACGACAAACACCTCATTTTGTGAACTTTTTATAGGTTTACAAGGAAAGATATGATATAATATGAGCGCTTGATGAGCACGGACAAAGAGAAGGGCGGGTTCAGCGAGAACAGATGCCCTTTTGGTATCATGGGAGTGTTCAAAAATCGAATGTGGTGAGACGATGAAGAAAAAGAAAAAAACCAATGCAGCGC
This sequence comes from uncultured Selenomonas sp., assembly GCA_937915915.1. Classification (GTDB taxonomy): domain Bacteria; phylum Bacillota; class Negativicutes; order Selenomonadales; family Selenomonadaceae; genus UBA9786. The sequence continues at coordinate 2,989 of CALGGN010000003.1, forward strand.
GCATATTGGACAATCTGGGAATTTCCTATCACATCAAAGAGTATCAGGTAGATCTGGATGATCTCAGCGCAACCCACGTAGCGCAGGAGGCAGGCATGCCCATCGAAATGGTATTCAAGACACTGGTGGCTCGCGGCGATAAGAACGGAGTGCTCATGGCAGTCATTCCCGGAGCCATGGAACTGGATCTCAAAGCTCTGGCCGCTGCATCCGGCAACAAGCGTGTCGAGATGGTGCATCTGAAGGAGGTGCAGAGCCTCACGGGCTATGTCCGCGGAGGCTGCTCCCCGCTGGGCGCGAAAAAAGATTATCCCGTGTATCTGGACGCACACGCAAACGCACAGGAAATCATCGCCATCAGTGCGGGAGTGCGCGGGGAACAGCTTCTGCTGGCACCCGTCGACCTGGTTCGCGCAGCAAATGCGAAGATCGCGGAAATTGCGCGATAGCCTCGATACTATTCTACCATAGAATAATTTGAGAATAAAGGAGCGATTCGTATGAAATATATCAGCACAAGAGGAAAGGCCGAGCGTCTGGACTCCGCGGAAGCAATCATTCACGGGCTTGCCGGAGACGGTGGCCTGTTTGTGCCCGATGAGATGCCGAAGGTATCGATGGATTTTGTGGAAGGGCTAAAAGGGCTTTCCTATGAGGAGCGCGCGGAAAAAGTGCTGGGGCTTTTCCTGACGGATTATACGGAAGGGGAATTGAAGAGCTGCGTGGAGCGTGCCTATGGCGGCGGGAAATTTGACCACGAGCGCCGTGCACCGCTGACCATCTTTGATGATGTTTCTGTATTGGAGCTTTGGCATGGGCCGACCAGCGCATTCAAGGATATGGCACTGCAGCTCCTGCCGCAGCTCATGAGCACCGCACTTCGCAAGACCGGGGAGAAGGACACGGTGCTCATTCTGGTCGCGACTTCCGGCGATACGGGAAAGGCCGCGCTGGAGGGATTCCGCGATGTGGAGCAGACGAAGATCATGGTATTCTATCCCGAGGGCGGAGTCAGCAAGATCCAGCGTCTGCAAATGTTGACGCAAAAGGGATCGAACGTGAACGTGACTGCCGTGCGCGGCAATTTCGACGACGCGCAGAGCGGTGTCAAGGCTATTTTCAGCGATGAGGCATTTGGCAGCAAGCTGGCGGAGCATGGCGTGAAGCTATCTTCAGCGAATTCCATCAACTGGGGTCGGCTGGTGCCGCAGATCGTCTACTATTTCAGCGCCTATGCGGATCTCCTTTCTGCCCATCGGATCCAGGCAGGGGATGAGATTGATTTCTGCGTTCCCACGGGCAACTTTGGCGATATCCTTGCCGCATTCTACGCAAAATGCATGGGGCTTCCCGTGCATAAGCTTGTCTGTGCCTCCAACGTGAACAATGTGCTGACGGATTTCCTGCAAACCGGCGTTTACAACCGCAAACGGGATTTCTTCAAGACCATCACGCCCTCCATGGATATCCTGATTTCCAGCAATCTGGAACGGCTGCTCTACCATGTGACGAAGGATGCAGCAAAGGTCAAAGCATGGATGCGGCAGCTTTCCGAAACAGGACGTTACGATGTGGGCGCAGATGTGCTCGGAGAAATACAGAAACTTTTCTGGGCGGGCTACACGGACGATGCGGGTACCAAGGCGGCTATCCGTCGTGTGTATGAGGCGAAGCGCTATGTGCCGGACACGCATACCGCAGTTGCGTGGGATGTCGCGGAGCAATATCGGAAAGCAACCGGCGACAGGCATGAAATGGTCGTTGTCTCCACTGCCAGCCCCTATAAATTCAATGCAAGCGTTTTGGAAGCCCTCGGCGAAAGAATCGAAGGACTGGATGAATTCCGGCTGTTGGATCTGCTGCTGGAAAAGA
>CALGGN010000004.1 GCA_937915915.1 uncultured Selenomonas sp.
GATCGACACCGAGCAGAACCTCACGACGCTCATGATCACCCACAACATGCGCGACGCACTGAAGCTTGGCAACCGTCTCATCATGATGTACGACGGGCGCATCCTGTTCGATGTGGCAGGCGAAGAAAAGCAGCGCCTCAAAATCAAAGACCTGCTGGAAATGTTCGAGCAGGCAGCAGGCAGCGAGCTGTCCAGCGACAGTCTCCTGCTGAGCTAAGCCATCACGGCGTTTTTCCGACAGACAAAGACAAGGCCCCGTTGGATGTTTCCAATCCAACGGGGCCTTGTCTTTGTCTGTCATGCAATGATTCCCTTTTCCTTCAGGCAGACATAGATGCCGTCCTCCTCATTCGTGAGGGTGATCTCATCCGCCAGTTCCTTCACCTCAGGAAGGGCATTTCCCATTGCCACGCCGCAGCCAACATACTGCAGCATCTCCATATCGTTGTAATTGTCGCCGAAGGCGATAGCTTCCTCGGCCTTGAGCCCAAAATGCCTCAGCATGACTTCGATGCCCGCCGCCTTTGACACGGAACGGTCCATGACCTCCAACAGAGTAAAGTAAGACCTCACGATGCTGAGCTCCGGAAAGGCCTTCCGAAGCTCCTGCTCGATTTCTTCGCAAAGCTCCCGTTCCGCCATGACCAGCAGCTTGTTCGGAAGGACATTTTCCTGCAGCATTTCCTCGAACGCACGCACCTCGGCACGGGCGCTCGTAATATCCATCTCGCGCTGCACAGGAGGAGTGATTTCGCGCACGTACCAGTGACGGCCCGCATAGTAATTCACGACAGCATCCTGCCAGCGCTCCTCCAAAAGACGGAGCACGCGCGTACAGGAATCCTTCGGCAGCGTCTGGCTGCAGAGCACTTCCTCCTTCTCCGTCAGCGCCATCGCGCCGCCGTAGCTGATGATGGGGATATTCACGCCGATCTCCTTCGTGATGGGATAAATTGCCTCCGGCATGCGCGCCGAGACCAGCACAAACGGTATCCCTTTCCCCAGAAGTGACTTCACCATGTGCTCCGTACGCTCCGTGACCTCATGATGATTGGTGAGAAAAGTGGCATCAATGTCCGAAAACACAATTTTTATCCCCATATTAGCCTCCTTGCCCTAAAATTTAAAGGTTTATTTCCATTTCATTTATATTAGTAATAATTTCCAAGGTATATTTATACATCTGCCTCGCTTTGATAAAAGGTTCCTTGCAAAACATCTAGACAGGATATTCTCCCATTTGGCAGAAAAGAGCCCGTATCCAGAAGCGTGATATGATTCTTCAGCACAATCGGGCGATTGCGCCCCGCCATGACATACTCGGTCGGCGTATGCCCCACGATGACTTCCGCTGTTCCCGTATAGCCGTTGTAGAACTCCTCCCGGATCCAGAGCAGATCCTCCTCCTGCTGCTCCGCCAGCGGAACGCCGGGCTTCAGTCCTGCGTGACAGAAGATATACTCCTTGCCATGCACAAAGAGCTGATGATAGAGCGGCCTTTCCTGTATAAAGGTCAATGCCTTCTCCAAAGCGTGCGCGTCCCGCGCCAGCCATGCGTCCATCTCCCGCTTTGTGTAAAGCCCGCCGTTCGGCAGCCAGATGCCCGCTTCCGTGCCCCCCAACAGGTAATAGGCCAGCATCATTTCCTCATGATTGCCACGGAGCGCCACCACGTTCGGCTTTTCGCTCATCTCCATCGCCCACCGCAAGCAGCGCAGATTCTCCTGTCCGCGGTCGATATAGTCCCCAAGCAGAATCAGCAGATCCTGCGCAGGATCAAAGTCAATCTTATGAAAAACAGACAGAAGCCGCGAGAAATGTCCATGCATATCCCCAATCGCAAAAATCCGCCGATATTCCATAGGAATCAGCTCCTCCTTTCCCGACGCCTTGCAGATGGCAGCCCAGCCGCATCCAAACTCGGCCGCTGCCTCACTCATGAATATAGTATATCACAAAATCCACACCTCCACACCCCGCAAATTCCGCAAAAACAGCATTTTATCCACAATATTCCACAGAAAAACCACCTTTATCCACAAATCATTGTGGATAAATCATCCTCACGGAAAAGACCCAAGGATCAAAGCCCCTTTGAGTCCTTCAATTTCACAAATATCGTGTTCACTGAAGGAGTCGCCCCCCTGCCCCTTCCACGTGACGAAAAATATCCGTGTTTCACCGCAATACAAAAAACTTACAGCGCAAATAATTAGGGAAACGCTGATTAAACGAAGTCGTCCAGATTGGCGTAAATTGCGTGGCCCTCCCAAGGAGACAAACCGCAGTCATAGCGGTGCTATGTCGAGGATTTGTCGACACAGGGACAGGCATAAATTATCCTTTGGGGCAGGAAAAGAGTCGTGGTTGGCGAATTGCTCCAACAGAGGAGGCGTATACATGGAGATTGAACGGCAATTCTTGGTGAAAACACTCCCTGACCTGCCGCCGGAGTACGAATCTTTGAGACAGGGTTATGTGGCACTCCTGCCGGAGATACGTATTCGACAAATCGGTGAGAGCCGATTCACGTTGACCGTCAAACGTGGGGCGGGGTTGATACGAGAGGAATGGGAGACGGAAATATCACGGAAAGAGTTTGACAGCCTTGCCACGCGTCTCTATCCTGAAACAGTGATGATTGAGAAGCGGCGTTATTACATTTCGCTTACGGATGGATACACAGCGGAACTGCATGTACATGATGGGAATTTGTCAGGCTTCAGCTATGTGGAGGTCGAATTTCCTACGGAACAGGCGGCAAATAGCTTTGAGCCTCCTTCGTGGTTCGGGCACGAGGTAACGAAGAATGTGAGATTTTCCTACGGGACTTTGGCACGGAAGGACGGCATGGAGATTGTACGACAGCTTTTGAAGGAGCAGAAATGGAGAACCAAGGACATACCCTGATGGTGTGGTATTTTGCCATCATCAATCTAGCGGCTTTTTTGACATACGGATGGGACAAACTGTGCGCCAAGCGTCACGCATGGCGTGTGCCGGAGATAACACTCCTCGCTCTTACCGCTGCGGGCGGCAGTGTTGGAGCACTTGCAGCGATGAGAATCTTTCACCATAAGACCCTTCACCTGAAATTCAAATACGGCGTTCCATTTTTGCTGATTTTGCAAGTGGCAGGGCTGATGTATCTGCATCTGCCACGATGAAACAATGGGCGGACAAAGCATTCGTGGAGATGAAGGATTCCTTCGTCCTCGGAATTTCCCAATGTTAGCCTTTGTCCGCCAGTCACGGACAAATCGCAAAAAGTTGACCCCCTCTTTCGGCACAAAACTCCATGCGAAACGGTGTTTCGCACTACGCCCTTACACGAAATCTAAGCTCATCTGCGCCCTTACGGACTTGATTCACTAAGATTTCATAGCAAAAGAGGGTCAGTTCGAGGGGCCATCCAAGCACAAAAAAAGAAGAACCAAAGGGCCGAAACCCCTTGATTCTCCTACAACCGCAACTATGGTGCTCGCCGAGGGATTCGAACCCCCGACCCCCTCCATGTGACGGAGATGCTCTAGCCAACTGAGCTAGGCGAGCAATATTTAACTGGTGGGGTTAACAAGATTCGAACTTGTGACCTCCTCGATGTCAACGAGACACTCTAACCAACTGAGCTATAACCCCATAACAAGAACATTAACCATGATACTGCATTTCATCGCAAGTGTCAAGGAAAATTTTGCAGAAATGCTTTGCATATGATGCAGGGAAGCATGCGCCAAATCCGTACGGTCATGTCCTACTACCATTCTCGTTCGTAGAAGCCACATCCAAAAACCCGCTATATTTATCAATATACCTTAATTATTTATAATATATGCACGTTTACCAATGTATATTTCTATTTATTTCAACAACATGCATTGTTTTTTTATCTATTAAATTCAAGAACATGCTGTTTTATTAGTAGAAAATCCAGATAAATTAAAAATATATACTGCTTCCCAGCAAGAGAATGCGAGAGAAAAATACAGAGGAAAACATGAAGCGTATCGTGGGATGCAGAAACATAATGTATTGGATGATCGAAAAGCTAGAAAAAACTCAGAAGAGATTTGTAAGAAAAGGTATTCCTCAGGAAAAATGGATGTCAGGCAGCAGCCTTCCGTCCTTGTATCCGGAAGTGTGTCACATGGAATCTGACGAAACGGTTCCGCAAACAGAAAAAGGACATCCATCGGGCCAAATCCTCGTATTTCGTGCAGGAACCGCCTCTTGCATTGCTCCGTGGTTTTACGTCTATCTCAATACATCTATATCAAATCGCAAAATCTCCCAAAAGAAAACCTTTTCTTTTCTCCGCTTCCATGAATTTTTCTTTGACTTTTATTCTCTCGTGTTTTATCATTTAATTGTTATACTAGAAGCCGTTAATATTTACCAAGCGTAGCGAAGGTAGATGTTTACGGATTCTGCATATACAGCGTTCGGAAGCAGGGAACAGTTTCGTTTTGATACGTTTCTTAGAACGCGAGTATAGTGTTTGCATCAAGAAGAATTTTTCTGAACTGAGATTGAAGAAAAGTGAGCGTGTTGACATGTTGGTTCATGAACTCATTCAAAGAGGCCAGGAGCAGGATCTTTCCATTGTGGACGGAAAGCGCCGCTTTACCTATGGCGAAACATCAAAAGCCATCAACGCATGCAGGAACCGGCTTTATGCGAAAGGAATCCGCAGGGGGGATCGCGTTGCCATCTTCTCACGCAACAGCGCGGAATTCATCTTTGCCTATATGGGTGTCGCGTCGCTTGGCGCAATCGCAGTGCCCATCAACTTCCAGCTCAGCAGCCGCGAAATCGCCTACATCATCGTAAATGCCGGCGCAGAGCATCTGCTGACCTATCAGCCGCTGGATTTGGACGGTGCGCTCTCCGCCTTGGACTATGACAAGGAGCTGCGCCAGCACAGGATCCAGGGCATCGGCAATCCCGACGACAACCTGCCGGACGCACCGGGTCTGCCCGCCGATTTCGATGACATGCAGCCCTGCGTGATCATCTATACCTCAGGCACCACCGGCTCACCGAAGGGCGCGGTGCTCTCTCACCGCAACCTCGTGAGCAATGCGCACCAGATGCGCTTTATGACCTGCGAAAAGCAGCACCGCGTGCTCTGCGTACTGCCGATGTATCACTGCTTCGGCTGGACCTGCTCGGTGCTCTATCCGATTTCCTGCGGCGCAGCCGTCGTGATTCTCGACACCTTTACCCCGAAAGAGACCATTGATGTCATCCGCACGGAAAAGGTCACGGATATGTATGTCGTACCTTCCATCTGCAGTCTGCTCACAAAGCTCGCCAAGCCGGAGGATATGGCAAGCCTGCGCCTCGTGGTCAGCGGCGGCACGACCCTCCCCTTGAAGATCGCGCAGGACTTCATGGACAAGTTCGGCATTCCCATCTCCGAGGGCTACGGTCTCTCCGAGGCTTCCCCGGTTGTCACCATGAACCCGACGGGAAAGGCAAAGGTCGGCTCCATCGGTCCGTTGATTCCCGGTGTGAAGGCCCGTTTCGTGGACTCTCGCGGCAACGACGTGCCAACAGGCGAGCCCGGCGAGCTCCTCGTGCAGGGCGACAATGTGATGCTGGGCTACTGGCAGCTCCCTGATGCCACCGCAGCCGCCCTCAAGAACGGCTGGCTCCATACAGGGGATGTGGCCTATCCCGATGAGGACGGCTATATCTTCATCGTGGACCGCATCAAGGACATGATCATCAGCATGGGAGAAAACATCTATCCCCGTGAGGTGGAGGAACTCATCTATCAGTTCCCCGGCATCCGCGAGGTCGCGCTCGTCGGCGTCGATGACAAGCTGCGCGGGCAGGCAGGCGCCTGTTTCTACAGCCTCAACGAAAACGAGACGTTGGATCTGCGTCTGCTGAAGAAGTTCCTGCAGAAAAACCTCGCGCTCTACAAAATCCCGCGTGAGTTCCACGAGTTGAAAGAGCTTCCGCGCACCGCAACAGGAAAGATTTCCAAGCGCCAGATCCTGCAGGATTACCTTGAGAAAAAGAAAAAATGACTCTTTCGGATTCCCCGCGGATACACAGAAAGAAGCCCCGTGTGAGCAGCACGGGGCCTTTTCCTGTGTGTTCGAAACCGCTGAGCGGCGGTTTCCGATATTTTAGGAGAGCTTTAACGAAAGCCTGTATATAATATACCACGAACGATAATCATTATCAAGTACTTTTTTGGATTTTATTCAAATTTTTTTGCAGGAATTCATTTGAAAGATGTAGAACGCTATAGATATCAGGATAATCCAGCAAGGAAGTACTTCATCCACTACACGCAGAAAGCGAGGAGATCCATATGATCATCGGCGTCGCAAAGGAAATCAAGAACAATGAGAACCGCGTGGGACTTACGCCTGCGGGGACGGAAGCGCTCGTCAAGGCAGGCCATCAAGTGCTCATCGAGAAAAGCGCGGGCATAGGAAGCGGCTTCACGGACGACACCTACACGGCCGCAGGGGCGGAAATCGTCGCGGACAAAAAAGCGCTCTTCGACCGCTCGGAAATGATCGTCAAAGTAAAGGAGCCTTTGGCAGAGGAATATGACCTGTTCCACGAAGGACAGACCCTTTTCACCTATCTTCACCTTGCGCCGGAGCCGGAGCTTACCAAGGCGCTCCTAAAGCACAAGGTCACAGGCATCGCCTATGAGACCATCGTTGGGCGGAACAACACGCTGCCGCTGCTCGCCCCCATGAGCGAGATCGCGGGCCGTATGTCCATCCAGCTCGGCGCGCAGTTCCTGGAGAGCCAGTACGGTGGCAGCGGCGTCCTACTGGGCGGCGTGAGCGGTGTTTCCTCCGGACAGGTCGTGATCATCGGCGGAGGCATCGTCGGCACGAATGCTGCGAAGATGGCGGTCGGCCTTGGCGCACGCGTGACCATCATCGACCTCTCCATTGACCGTCTGCGCTATCTGGACGATATCTTCGGCGGACGTGTCAATACGGTCATGTCGAACAGCTACCATATCGCCGAGTGGACGAAAAAGGCAGACCTGCTCATCGGCGCGGTGCTCATCCCCGGCGCAAAGGCACCGAAACTCGTAACAGAGGAAATGGTGAAGACCATGCGCCCCGGCTCCGTCATCGTGGATGTAGCCATCGACCAGGGCGGCGCTGTCGAGACGTCGGACCATTGCACGACGCACGAGGAGCCGATTTTCGTAAAGCACGGCGTCATCCATTACTCCGTTGCCAATATCCCCGGAGCTGTCGCAAGAACCTCCACCCTCGCGCTCACCAACGCTACCCTCCCCTATGCCCTGCGCCTTGCAGGGAAAGGCTGGAAGGCCGCATGCCGGGAAGACGCGGGGCTTGCCAAGGGGCTCAACACCATTGACGGCAAGCTCACCAACCAGGCCGTTTCCGACGCGCTTGGCATCGAATATACGGACGTTTCCGAGTTCTTGGCATAAGGAACTGTTCATAAGGCTTGCCAATCTGTGCACACATCTTGGAAAGGAAGTGACCCCTATGTTTCGTGTGACCTACCAAAACTCCGCCTTTTATTGCCGCGACAGCCGCTCCGTGAAGCACAAGCTGCGGGAACTTCTGGATGACACGCCGGGAGACACGGGCATCCCGATCTACATGGAAGCCAGCTCGTGGGCGGATACCGCCACGATTGGCGAGGAATGGGAATATGAGGATCTGTCCGTTTCCTGTGTAGATGAAGAAAACATTTGACCATACATCATCAAAAAAGCGCCGAGGCATTGCTACTGCCTCGGCGCTTGCTTATGAAACTCCATGACGAACGGTGTTTTTCACTACGCCCTCACAAAATTCCGTTCATTTACCAAAGATAACTGACAGGGTTCACCGTCTGCCCGTCCACATGTACCTCATAGTGCACGTGCGGGCCTGTGCTGAAGCCTGTGCTGCCCATATACATGATGAGCTGCCCCTTCCGCACATACTGCCCGGCACTCACAACCACCTGCGAGCCGTGTCCGTAGCGCGTCATGATGCCGTTCCCATGGTCGATATCCACCATATTGCCATAGCCGCCGGAATTCCAGCCTGCCACTGTGACCATGCCATCCGCTGTCGCCACGATCGGCGTTCCCATATCATTCGCGATATCCATGCCGGGGTGGAAATCCGTTCCGCCCCAGCGAAGCCCGTAAGGAGAACTGACCTCGCCATTCGCCGGCCAGATGGAGGGCATATTGCCGCTCAGTCCCGGAATGCCTGCGTACTGTCCGAAGAGCGGTACCATCTGCTCACGCTGGTTCTTCAGTTCCGCGCGAAGCTGCTCCAAGCTCGCCCTGCGCATGGCAAGGCCCTTTTCCACCATATCCAGAACCTGGCTCACGTTATAGACATCAGGGGCCACGTACGGCCCACCCTGCCCATCATGGGCTGCTGTCTGCCCGGCTCCGTCCTTTGCGCCGCTCTCCCCATCCGGCAGCTGATCCGGCAGCTGCGACTCCGGTGCCTGCATCAGATCCGCTGCGGGCGAAGCGCCCGACATGCGGCGGATTTCATCCTCGGTCTGCTTGAGCTGCTCCATCTGGTCCTGCAGGGCATTTGCCTTTTTCGCAAGCTGCAGGAGCTGTTCCTGCTGGATGCTGTTGACCTGCCGGAGCTCTTCCATTTCCGAGGCATCACTCTGCGCATGGAACATGCTGTAGACCGCATAGCTGAACGCCCCCACCAAAAGCATCGCCCCGACACCAAGGGAGGCAAGCCCGTACTTCAGAAGCGAGGCCGGCAGCTTCACGCTGTGCACCGTGCCGCCATCCTGCGGAATCAGCTTGATGGTATACTCCTTATTTTCGCCTATCATCCTGTCTATTTCCAATCCCAAAGCCCCCCAAAAACCTACCGGACACCCTGTGTCCACACTCCTTACACGAAATCTCACGCCTTCTGCATGGCTTCCTTCAGCGCCTGCTGCTCCTCATCCGTCAGCGTATAGGAAGACTGCCCGTCCTGAATCGGCTTCACATAGCTGCGGGAATCCTCGCGCCCGAAAATGCTCGACAATACCACGCCATTATTGTGAGAATCCAGCATGGCTACCGCATAGCTGAGATCGCTGCCCATATCCTCAAAGGCCGCAAAGCGCACCACGCCGACACGTGTGAGCGCCGTCTGCAAAAGCGCGTCCATCCGTTTATTTTCTTCATCCAGCCGTCGATTTTCCTCTGCCACGGCCCGTGTCTCGTCGATATGCCCGATAAGCATCTGCTCCAGATTCGCGCCCTCCACGCCTTTCATCATATCGCGATACCGTTTCCTCATATCGGACAGACTCATCCAGAGATGGATGATGATGCCATACATGATAATGACCAGCAGGCCCAGTCCTTCCACGATATACATCAGGTTATTCATGACAAACGCATTGATTCCTTGAAGATCCATTCGTTTCCGTACCCCTTTATCATAAATCTCTCGACAGCTTTGCTTATTCTACCACATTCCATGCAGGATAGACAAGCAAAAAGCAGAAAAAACGCCCTGTTTCCACAGGGCGCAAATGCTGTCATTCAAACATTGAAATTTTTGGAGGAAGAAAAACGGCGAAGCGCTTCGATGCGCTCATCCTTTGACATAACGGGGCGTTTCGCTGTAAGGCTTTCCACGATGCGGGACAGGTCTTCCTCCGAGTAGAAATCAATCTGGATGCGGTTTTTCTTCTTGCCCGGGATGATTTTAACCTGCGTTCCCAGGATTTCTGTCAGCCGATCCTCTGCCTCGCGCACATAGATGGCCTGATCCTCCGCATCCTCCCCGTCACTCTCCAACTCTGCCTGAGGCTCTGCAAGCATGCGCTTCACCAAAGCCTCAGACTGCCGCGAAGAAAGCTCACGGGACTGGATGATATCCGCCGCTTCGATTTGGCGCTCAAAACTCTCTAAGGCCAAAAGGGGCTTCGCCTGCCCCATGGAAAGCATGCCGTTCGCCACATAGGCCTGCACTTCGGGCGCCAGCCGCAACATGCGCAGAATATTCGCGATATGGGAACGGCTGCGTCCGATTTTCTTTGCCAAGGCCTCCTGCGTATGCCCGAAATCCTTCATGAGACGCTCATAGGCCTGCGCCTCCTCCATGATATTGAGATCCTCGCGCTGCACGTTCTCAATGAGCGCGACCTCGCTGAGCTGTGCATCATTGAGCTCCCGCACGATGGCAGGGATCTCCGCCACGTCCGCCTGCCTTGCCGCACGCAAACGGCGTTCCCCCGCAATAAGCTCATAGCCGCCCTGCGGCAGCTTCCGGACGAGCACAGGCTGCAAAACTCCATAGGAGCGGATGGATTCCGAAAGCTCCTCCATCGCGCTCTCATCGAATTCCTGCCGTGGCTGGTAGCGGTTCGCCTGTATCTCCTTCACGGGAATCTTCTGTATGGCATCCTCGGCAGATACAGAGGGCGCAACAGACTCGAGCTGGGTATTTTGAAGCAGAGCGCCAAGCCCCTTGCCAAGACCTCCATGATTCTTATTTGCCACGTTGGAAAACCTCCCTCGCAAGCGCCATATAGACCTCTGCACCCTTCGAGCGCGCATCATAGGCAAGAATCGGCTGACCATAGGAAGGCGCCTCGCTCAGACGTACATTGCGCGGAATCATGGTCTGGTAGACCGCATCCTTGAAATTCTCCCGCACTTCCGCCACGACCTGCTCCGAGAGCTTCGTGCGGGAATCATACATCGTCATGAGCACGCCCTCGATGGTCAGGGAAGGATTCAGATTGTTCTTCACGAGCTGAATCGTGTTCATGAGCTGGGAAACCCCCTCCAGCGCATAGAACTCGCACTGAATCGGCATGAGCACGGAATCCGCAGCGGTCAGCCCGTTCAGCGTCAACAGTCCGAGGGACGGCGGACAATCCACAAGGATATAGTCATACTCCTCCCGCACGCCATCCAGCGCTTTTTTCAGCCGCGACTCGCGCGAAATCGTGGACACCAGCTCGATCTCAGCCCCTGCCAGATTGATATTCGCAGGCACCACGTGCACCTTGTAATCCGTATGCTGAATGGCATCATGGATGTCCACACCGCCAATCAAGACCTCATATATCGTCTGATCCAGCGCGGATTTCTGAATACCGAAACCACTGCTTGCGTTCCCCTGCGGATCGCAGTCCACCAACAGTACCCTCTGGTCGCACTCCGCAAGACATGCCCCCAGATTCACCGATGTGGTAGTCTTTCCCACGCCGCCCTTCTGATTTGCCACCGCAATAATCCTAGCCACGCTCTCACTCACCGTCTTTCGTTTTCCTTTATTATTACTCTTATATCATAGTATGAATCCCCCAAAAAATCCATAGGAAAATGAGAAATTGTTGCACGTGAAACATTTTTTCACATGCTCTCGCATCATCTTGACCGCAAAAATCCGGTCAGCAGGAAAGCGCCGAAACGTGCTGCCCGCCTCGGCGCTTTCTTCTATGCCCATGTAAAGTAGGTATAAACACTGAAAATCGTCAGGATCATCAGCTCCGTCAGCAAAATCGGCTTCAAGGTGCCGAAAAATCCTGCCTTGAAATAATCCATCGTCACCACCAGACAGAGGTGCGTTGGCGTCAGCATCTGCCCCGCCACGCCAAAGACCATTGCCACACCTGCGAGGTTGAGATTCCCCGTCCCCATCGCCGCGACAATGGGCATGACAATCGCCACATGCCCCTGAGACATGCCCGTCAGCTGCCCGATGATGAAGGACACACACGCGATGATCACAGGCACGGGAAGCGGCGCTGCCTGAAATGCCGTCACGATTTCCGTCAGCACGTTCGTCACAGACAGGAGCTGGATAAAATACAGGATGCCGATGACATTCACAAGCATCTTCCCATCCAGCGCCCCGCCCCAGATATCCTTTGCGCTTACAAAGCGTCTCATTGCCATGAGCACAAAAAACAAAAGGAACGTGATGAGCCCCAGCGCCACAGAGGCACTGAAATCAAAAAGCACCACCATCAGGAAGGTCACCACCACCGACGAAAGCGCCAGAAGGAGATCCATATCCTCATGCCGTTTTTCCTCTCTCGTTTCCTGCGGCACGTCCTGCCGCACCACATGGATCGGACGGATGAGCACAAACCATCCTGCCGCGAACGCCACGGGCGTCAGCCATGACAGATGTTTCAAAAAGGCGCTGAAGGGCACATCCGCAATGCTGCACGCCATGATCATGCCCGGAATCAGCGGGCTGGAATACTCAAACAAATGGCGGAATCTATAGTTGATCGCCGACTGATGGTCAGCGGAGAGATCCAGCCCTTTCGCCAGTTCCCCTACAATCGGCGCGGAAAACCGCGCGCCGCCAAGCGACGGCAAAAGGCCCAAAAATGCGGGCATCACCGCCAGCAGCACCCTCACGCTGGAAAAGATCCGCTTCAGTGCCCCCACCATGCCCGAGAGCACCCCGCTCACACGAAGTTCGATTTCAAGGCACATGACAAAGTACAGGGCAAAGATGATGTCATAGGTCCGCGGGAGCGAAAGCATCTCCACCCCTGCCTGCCCCAAAGCCGCCGGCTCCAAAGACCGCACAGCCCAGATCAAAAGCCCGCCCGTCAGCATACAAAGCCCCAGGGGGATATGTTTCCGAAGCATATAGACGATCAAAACCAACGTGATGGCCAATAAGAAAAAAATATTCATAAACTTCGTTTTATCTCAAGGCAATCCACCGAAGGGGATGAATGCCTCGGAGGTTGAGATCCTTTCTTTGAGTTCCTTTTCCATCCAAATCATAGTGTACCACCGGTCAAATTTATATCCGCAGTTTTCAAATGTTCCGATGCGTTTGTACCCCATTTTTTCATGAAAAAGCTCGCTTGCATCTGTCAGATGCCGGTCATGCCCCGCAGACGGAACGGCGATGCATGCGTAGGCACCATATACATTTTGTCCGGCCAGCAGTTCCTCCAGCTTGGTATACAGCGCCCGTCCGATTCCCTTGCCTCGCGCATCCATCCTGACGTAAATCGACACTTCCACAGAATGGACATACGCTTTCTGCGACCGGAAGGCCCCTGCGTAGGCATACCCGACAATGTGCCCATTTTCTACCGCCACAAGATACGGATATTTCTCCAATGTCCCTGCCATTCTCTTTTGAAATTCTTCCACCGTAGGGACATCGTACTCAAAGCTGATGGCAGTGTCCAAAACATATGGCGCATATATTTCCAGAAGCTCCGCCGCGTCTTCCACAGCAGCAGTCCTTATCGTCATAACCCTTTCCTCTCAGTCACCTTTGCCTGTTGAGCCAGCGTAAGTTCACATCAACTTTTAAACAGCGTTCCGAAAATCCCCCGGGCAAGGCTTGCACCGACATTGCCGCCAATGGATTTGCCAAAGCTTCCGCCCATGCTCTTGCCGACGCTGTTTCCCAGAGCACGGCCTATGGTGCCGAGGACACTGCTGCCCACGGACTGGATGGCCTTGTTCCTTGCCTTTTCCTCGGCCAATGCCTGTTTCTCCGCTTCCTTTTCCCTGCGGGCCTGTTCCCGTGCCTCTGCCCGTGCCTGCCGTTCCGCCTCCTTGGCCTGCTCCTTCGCGATACGTTCCTCTTCCTTGGATTTCGCAGCCTCTGCGGCGGCACGCTCCTGCTCCGCCGCTTCCTCCTGCCCTTGCCGCATCAAGAACTCGTAGGCGGAGTCCGGATCATAGCTTTCCGCGTATTTGCTGTACAGCAGGCTGCCCTTGATGGCAGTTTCCCGCTGGGCATCCGTTGCGGCTCCCATGCTGCAGCGCGGCGGCAAAATGGAAACCTGCTGCGCGATGCCCGGAATGCCATCGGCTCCCAGGAAAGAAATCAGCGCTTTGCCGGTACCGAGGGAGGTAATGACGTCTGCGGCACTAAAATCGGGATTCGCACGGAAGGATGCCGCCGCGGCCTTGATGGCCTTTTGCTCTGCGGGCGTATAAGCCCTCAAGCCGTGCTGGATTTTGTTCCCCAGCTGTGCCAGAACCCCGTCGGGAATATCCTTGGGGTTCTGTGTGCAGAAATAAACGCCGACGCCCTTGGAACGAATGAGCTTGACCACCTGCTCGATTTTGTCCATCAAGGGCTTGGAGGCGCCGTCAAAGAGAAGATGCGCCTCATCGAAGAAAAATACAATCTTCGGCTTTTCCATATCCCCCACTTCCGGCAATGTCTCAAAGAGCTCGCTGAGCATCCAGAGCAGGAAGGTAGAATAGAGCTTTCCGTTGTTGATCAGGCTGCTGCTGTCCAGAATATTGACCACACCGCGCCCCATGTCCTGTGTCAGCCAGTCGCTGATACGGAGGGCAGGTTCCCCAAAGAAGACATCTCCCCCTGCCAGCTCCAGCGCGACGATGGCACGGGTGATGGCGCTCAGGGAAGCAGGGCTCATCTTGCCGTAATCCCCCTCGAACTGCGCCTTATGCTCCTGCACATAGCTGACACAAGCCTTGAGATCCTTGGTATCAATCAAAAGCAGCTGATTGTCGTCCGCAATCTTGAAGATGATGCTCAGAAGTGCGCTTTGCAGCTCATTGAGTTCCAGGACGCGTGCCAACAGCAATGGGCCCATTTCGGAAATCGTGGTGCGAAGGGGAATGCCCTTCTCCCCGAAAATATCCCAAAGCGTGACAGGGCATCCCTGATAGGAAAAGCCTGCCTCCGCCATACCGAAACCTGCGATCCGCTTCTGCATCTCGGGAGAGTCCGCGCCCGGCGCAACCATACCGGAAATATCCCCTTTGACATCCGCCAAAAAAACAGGAATCCCCAGTTCGCTGAAGGACTCCGCTAAAACCTTGAGGGTGATGGTCTTCCCTGTCCCTGTAGCGCCTGCCACCAGCCCATGGCGGTTAGCCATCCTAGGCAGCAGAAAAATATCCTCTCCCTTGTCACTCTGTGCAATCCAGAGTTTTCCATCCTTTATCATGAAAATCCCCCTCATTTTGATCTGTTGTCTGTTGCATGAATCCGTTTCCTTCCTTATGTTTATTCGACGTTCTACGGCACTTTCCTCTTCATTTCACCGGTGATTCTTCAAGCAGGAATATTTTGTACCCTGTCGAACAATTCCCATACGGGCAGTTTAACAAAAGATTTTTCATGGAGGTGCTGAGATGTTAAAGAAAATTTGGCGCTCGATCGGATGGTCCATCCTGGCGGCAGCAGTATTGTGCAGCGGAGAGCTGTCCAGCTGCGCCGCGCCGCTGGACAGCAGTATCTATGCGTCCCTTTTCGGAAGCGCCACAAGGCATGCCAGCGATGAGACCATTTACGTCGTAGGACATATGCATCCGGATTCTGATGCCATCTGCACTGCCATTGCGTATGCGCACTTGAAAAATGCCATGGGGATCCGATGCGAGCCAAGGGCCAATGGAACTATCAATCGTGAGACTGCTTTTGTACTGGACTATTTCCACCTCCCCGTCCCGGAGATCTTGACGAATGCTGCAGGAAAACAGATCATCCTCGTGGATCATTCCTCCTACGATCAATCTGTGCCGGAAATTCAACACGCAAATATTCTGGAAGTGCTGGACCATCATAATATGACCGATGTCCGGACAAAAACCCCCATTTTCTATCTGAGCGCTCCGGTGGATGCAACTTCCTCCCTGGTCTATATGATCTACCGCTCCTGCGGCATAGAGATCCCGAGGGAAATCGCCGGCGCAATGCTGGGCTCTATCCTGTCGGACACGAACAACCTGAAAAAGAAAGGCATCACCGAGCTAGACCGTTACGCTGCCGAAGACCTGGCGAAAATTGCCGGCATCGATGACGTGGACGGCTTTTACCGACAAATGCGGAACGCATTCCTGAACCACGAAGGCATGTCCGTCGCAGAAATCGCTTGCATGGACTACAAGGAATACACCATGGGAAATGCCAAAGTTGGCATCGGCAAAGTAGTCTGCAAAGACAAAAAGGAATATGCTGAATTGACCGAGGCCATCCGTGAGAACATTGCCTCCATTCACGCCAGCCGGGAAAACAAGATGGACATCTTCATGATCTGCATCGTCCCCGATCATGGCAAGGAAATGACCCTTGTCTTTGACGGAAAAATGGCGCAAGAGGTCATCGAGCAAGCATTTCCCGGCGGCATTGCCGGAGACCATGCCCTGACCTTCGAACGCTCCAAAAGCAGCCGCAAGAAATTCTTGGTACCTCAACTGGAATCCGTATTGGCAAATTACTGACATAAAGAACGTTGCTGCAAGTTCCAAACCTGCAGCAACGTCTTTTTCATAAAACAGGCAAAAAGTTTCACGTGAAACATTCATCCGATTCGCCGTAGAAATCAGAAAAGCCCAACTCCGTAGCATGAATCACTTCTTCAACTTTTTTTCAAAAATCATATAACACTTTTCGATTTCAGGCGTATAAAGAACAGAAAGAAGAAATAAAACGCCTGAGGGTGAACGACACGAAAGGATGATTGAAATGAAACTCGATAAGGAAAACAAACTCAACGTTGATGAACTTGAGCAGGTAGCCGGAGGCCATTGCGGGGAGAGTTATGGCGATATGCGTCAAGCGTACAACAGGCAAATGCCGGGCTTTGAAAACATGGATCCCTCGAGCTTAGATACGATGGCATATTGTCTCAAAAACTGGGATACAGTTGTGGGTCAACTAAAAAATATGTTCGCCCGATACGGAATCGAAATGACTTACAACAGCGACCCCTTAACAGACAATCTTTATATGTACCAAGGCAGGCGGATTACGAACGGCCAAGCATGGCAAATCCTCGACAGCCAAAGAAACCCCTGATATGCGAAAAAACTTCGACAAAAGCCGAAGATTCAAACTGTATACCAATTCATTTAAAAATCCCTCTATTGGAAAAAGCGTCTTCCGTTAACCCTTTCTTCATTGAAAACGCCCCCTTATCTTTGATAGCTTTAGGAACTGGAGGAAAATAAGTTAGTCATATTGCGTAGAACAAATTTCGCCTGACAAGGAAGCGAAAATGCAGTCGTAGCGACGCGCAGCTAGTCCTTTAGGGCAGAGCTACGTCAAGTTTTCG
>CALGGN010000005.1 GCA_937915915.1 uncultured Selenomonas sp.
CCAGCATGTTCATGGCCTGATTGATTGCTTCCTGAGGAAGGCTTTCCAGCACCTTTTTCTCCAAGTCGATGTAGGCGCCAATCTGCTCCGTGTAATCCTTCATTTTCATTTCCCTTCTGCTACAATCTTTTTTGCAGCCTCCAGCATGCTTTCTGCTTCCCAATCAGGCTGCACGTCATACTTGCCATCCCGGCCCGCCTCCCCGGTCTTTACCAAGATGGTGCGAATGCCGGCATTCCTGCCTGTCTGCACATCCACCGTGGTATCCCCGATGAACCAAGATGCGGTCACGTCAATATGGTGCTTTTTTACCATTTCTTCAATCATCCCCGTTGCCGGCTTGCGGCAGTGGCAGGGAATCTTGTAGGCGGGGTTCTCCTCCGGGTAGCCCTTGTCCGGGTGGTGGGGGCAGAAAATAATATCATCCAAGTACGCCCCCTGCCCGCCAAGCAGCGTTACGAGTTTCCGATGGATTTCCCGCACATCTTCCATGCTGCAGAGCCCCCGTGCCACGACGGGCTGATTGGTCACCAGAATGGCCAGATACCCTGAGGCGTTGAGGAGGGCGATAGCCTCTGCCGCTCCGTCCTCCAGCTCCAACGCATCAGGTCTTGAGACCAGTCCCCGATATTTGTTCAGGGTGCCGTCCCTGTCCAAAAAGACGCATTTCTGAGGATTCTCCAGATTTCTCCTTTGCCATACGCCCTGAAGGAGCTCGCTTTCCACTGCCCGAAACCGCTTGGGCGTACCTGCGTCCTTCACATACTCCGTGGTGCTGTAGCCATATATTTTTCCACGCTCTAAAGAGTCTTTGAAGAGTTCCTTTTCCAGATCCAAAGGCTTTGGCTCCCCAAGGGACTTGACAAGGCTGCTGCCCAGCACATAGATGCCGGCATTGACGCAGTTGTCGTAGTAGTAATCCCGCATATTCTTGGCAAAGTCGAAGCGCAGGACTTTGCTGTTTTCATCCATGACCACCAAATCCGAATCCTTGGGATGGGCATTAGGATGCACCAGCAGGGTCACTTCCGCTTCCTTTTCCTCATGGAAAGAAAGCAGCCGCGGCACATCAATGTCAAACATCACATCCCCGAAGACCAGCAGGACTTCATGGTCACCCACCATCTCCTTGAGCCAGCAGAGCGCCCCGCCGGAGCCCAAAGGCACTTTTTCTTCAATGTAGCGGATATGCACACCAAATGATGCGCCATCGCCGAAGTATTCCTTGACCTTCTCCCCCAGGTGGCCGATGATGAAGATGAACTCCTTGATGCCGTACTTCCTCAGGTTCTCCACCTGCCAGAGAATCATGGGCTTGCCTCCCAACTCCAGCATGGGCTTGGGAATCCTGTCCTGCGTGAGTTCCCTCATGCGGGTGCCCTTGCCACCGGCTTGTATCACTGCCGTATATGTCTTTGTCATCATGCCATTTCCTTCAGCACATCCTGCACAGTCCTGCGCACAGCCTCATCGGAATTGTATTCGGCATGCCAGCCTGCCGCGTGTATCTTGTCAATGCAATAGTTGAAGCGGGGCACATCCCCCTTCCAGCCGCCCTCGCCGCCGGTGTAGTTGTACTTGACATCCTTCAGGCCCATTTCCTCGCAGATCATGTCTGCCATGCCCGTGACGCTGGAGGCGCCCTCCACGCCCACATTGTAGGTGGTCATGCCCTGGGGAACCTTGTCCATGAAGAACATGATGGCCTTGATAAGATCCTTCACATAGATATATGGCTTGGTCTGGCGGCCATCCCCCAGGATTTCCAGCTCCTTGGGATTTCTTTTGAGCTTGCGTATGAAATCATACACCGCCCCGTGGGTAAGATGGGGACCGATGACATTGGGAAAGCGGAAGACCAGCACGGAAAGGTCATTCATGAAGGAGTAGGCGCTGATCAGCGCCTCGCTGCCCAGCTTGGCTGCGCCGTAGTAGGACACAGGAGCCAGGTTCGGTGTGTTCTCATCCAAAAGCACGTCCCGCTTGTCCCCATAGACGGCAGAGGTGGAGGAGAAGAATAGCCGCTTCACGCCAAACTCCCTCATGCATTGCAGAATCTGGTAGGTGGTGGTGTAAGTATTCCTGTACTCCACAGAGGGATTCTCCGCGCTGGCCCTGATGTCGGAATTGGCCGCCAAATGGAACACATAGTCAGGCTGAATCTCGCCAAAAGCAGCTTTCAGGCTGTCCGGCTCGGAAGCATCCATGGCTAAGAGGCGGAAGTTGCGATGATCCATTATCCTGCGGAGATTATGCTTCGTGCCCAAAGAAAAGTTGTCCAGGCAGGCAACTTCGTGCCCCGCCTCCAAAAGCGCCTCGCACAAATGGCTGCCAATAAAGCCGGCACCGCCTACAACTAATGCTTTCATCAGTTATCCTCCCAATACTTGTCGCCTATATATACCACGGAACTGCCGTCATACTCGAAGGAGAAGGGGAAGGTATCCAGATTTAGGGCCTGGGATAATCTTGCCTGCTTTTCCTGGGGGCAATAGAAGAGCAGGAAACCGCCGCCGCCGGCTCCCAGGAGTTTTCCCCCCATGGCGCCATTCTTCATGGCACATTCATAAAGGTCATCAATGCAGGAATTGGAGATGCTTCCAGCCAGTTCCCGCTTCTTCTGCCAGCTCTCGTCCAGAATGCTGCCAAAATCTTCCAACTGCCCCTTTTCTACGGCTCCCTTCATGACATGAGCCAGCTCGCACATACGCAGCAGATTGTCGGACTTGGCTTTCTTGCTGATATTCCGTTTCTGCTCAGACAGAATCTGGTTGGCATCATGCTTCAGCCCCGTATAGAACATCACCAGATTTTCCTGCAGCTTCGCCAGAGTTTTCTTGTGGGCGATCAAAGGCTCCACAGCTACCGTGCCGTTGGATCGGAATGTGATGAAGTTCAGGCCGCCGAAAGCCGCCGCATACTGATCCTGCTTGCCGATGGGGGCACCCAGCTTCTCAATCTCCGTCTCGCAGGCTTCCTCGGCCAACTTAGCCTTGCTGACATATTTGCCCTGATAGCAATACATGGTATGCAAAAGGCCCACGGTAAAGGAGCTGGAGGAACCAAGCCCCGTGCCGCTGGGGATGTCCGCTGTGCTGGTGATTTCCACGCCGTTTATCCCCATGTCCCCCAGTATGCAGCGAAAGATGGAATGGTGGATATCGTGCAGATCATCCACCCGCTCATTCTCGGAATACTTCAGCACAGTGTGGCCCTTCTCAAAATAGGGATGTACAATGAGATACACATAGCGGTTGATGGTGGTGCTCAGAACACAGCCTCCATGCTCCCGGTAAAAATCCTCCATGTCGCTGCCCCCGCCGCAGA
Organism: uncultured Selenomonas sp.; assembly: GCA_937915915.1. Taxonomy (GTDB): domain Bacteria; phylum Bacillota; class Negativicutes; order Selenomonadales; family Selenomonadaceae; genus UBA9786. Next base: position 3,328 of record CALGGN010000005.1, read on the forward strand.
AACTGATGCGGAAGGGAGTCTTGGTAATAATCATTTGATAAATCTACCTCCAAATCTCCTTTATGATTGCACCCAACGTCTGCTATAACGTACTGATTCTTCATATGCAACTGTCTCCTTCCCACCCCGGTTTCCGAGGCGTTATCAGGATGTGTGGGTAGACCACCGACCTGTCTATGCCTCGCTGCCTTGGGCCAGTAAATCATCTACCAGATTTGCAAGCTTGTATTTGTTGTTCTCCCATGGGATGCCTTTTTCTTTGGGAGGGACATTTTCTTCCTCCAGCTCCTCCATGGGCTCCCTGTCCATCAGTCCCTGATATATCCTCTCCCCGTTGGATCTCATGGCTTTCCCTCCTGACAGTTCCTGACCTTGGCGTTCTGCGCCAGCATGGG
>CALGGN010000006.1 GCA_937915915.1 uncultured Selenomonas sp.
CAGAAAAATCCTTCGACAATGACAAAAGCTCATTTAATCAGTGTTTCCCTAGGAACTGTGCAAAAATAATCGCTACAACAGTATGCGCAGGATGGAATTCGTCATGACAAGGCGGAGGAGTGAGTCATAGTGACGCGAAGCTGGCCCTTCAGGGGGGTGCTATGTCGAACGGCTGATGCGCCAGTGGCGCGTCAGCGAAAATCCTGAGCGATTGTCCGACCGACAACGCAGTCATGGCAGATTCAGACAAGCAGAATGCAGTGATTATTTGCATACAGTTCCTAAATTTACGTTCTTCCAAAATCTGCTGAATCGATTGAAATTCCTGCTTTCATAGTGTAGAATGGAAACGATTGGAATTTCAGCGAGTTATTTTTTGGTAAGGTGAGGCGTTTTCTTGCAACAGGTATTAGAACAGCATATTCAATTCGAGAACCATCAGGAGGCCTATGCTCTCTTGGGGGAGCGGGATGAATTCCTTCAGGTGATTGCGGGGAATTTTGACTGCAGGATCGTGAGCCGGGGGGACGGCGTGGATTTTATCGGAGAGGCACAGGAGGTGGAGCAGGCTGCGCGCGTGCTCTATGAGCTGCAATACCTCTATCGTCAGGGGACGAGCCTGACCATGCATGAGGTGCGTTACAGCATCCATCTGGTGAAGGAAGGAAAGAGCGATATACTGCACAATCTGTTCAGTGACACGATCCTTGTGACATCCCGTGGCAAACACGTGCGTCCGAAGACCATCGGGCAGCGCATGTATCTGGATGCGATCCGTCACAATTCCGTCACCTTCGGCATCGGGCCGGCGGGGACGGGGAAGACCTACCTTGCGGTGGTGCTTGCGGTGGCGGCGCTTCGCACGAAGAAAGTCAGCAAGATCATCCTCACGCGTCCTGCTGTGGAGGCAGGGGAACGGCTGGGATTTCTGCCGGGGGATTTGCAGGAAAAGGTGGACCCCTATCTGCGGCCTCTTTACGATGCGTTGCAGGATATTCTGGGCATGGACATGTACCAGAAATTCATGGTGAAGGGCATCATAGAGATCGCGCCCTTGGCTTATATGCGGGGGCGCACGCTGGAAGATGCCTTTATCATCTTGGATGAGGCGCAGAACACAACGGGAAAGCAGATGAAGATGTTTTTGACGCGCCTTGGATTCGGCTCGCGCATGGTGGTGACGGGAGACCTTAGCCAAGTGGATCTGCCGCGCGGCGTGCGCTCCGGTCTGGAGGAGGCGCGCGAGGTGCTGAGGGGCGTGCCGGGCATCGGCAGGGTGGAACTGCAGCCGATGGATGTAATCCGGCATGAGGTTGTGACACGTATCGTGCAGGCATATGAACGCTATGATGAAAGCGAAAAGGAACGCAGGCAGCGGGAACGAAGACTTGGGAAAGGGGAAGCGTGAGCATGGAAGTCATCATCAGTCACTACCCCGAAGAGCTCACCTTTCCGGATGAAATTGAGGAGAATGCAAAAAGGGCCGTGGAAATGGTCGGAAAGCTCTACGGCGTGGAGAATGCAGAGGTCAGCGTGACGCTGACGGATGACGCCTATATCCATACATTGAATCGTCAGTACCGCAATATCGACAAGCCGACGGATGTGCTGTCCTTTGCCCTCAATGAAAGCGAGGAGCCAGAAATTACGGATGGCCCTGAAGTCAATGTACTGGGAGATATCATCATTTCAGTGGAGCGTGCAGGGGAGCAGGCCAAGGAATATGGGCACAGCCTGCAGCGCGAAATTGCATTTTTGACGGTGCATGGCATGTTGCATCTTTTAGGCTATGACCATATGGAAGAAGAAGAACGCTTGGAGATGGAGCAGGAGCAGCGTATTGTGATGGAACAACTTGGCATTTCAAGAGAAGCATAAAATCAAAAAGAGTGAAGGAGCAGCATGGAAGAAACAACAAAACATTTATCGGGCTTCATCGCGGTGATCGGACGTCCGAATGTGGGGAAATCGACGCTGATCAACAGCCTGATCGGGCAGAAGATCGCTATCATGTCGGATAAGCCCCAGACCACGCGGAACCGTATCCTCTGCATCTTGACGCAGCCCGATGCGCAGATCGTCTTTTTGGATACGCCCGGCATCCATAAACCGAAGCACAAGCTTGGGCAGTATATGGTAAAGGCCGCAGAGGGGACTCTCAGGGAAGTGGATGTGATCTTTTTCGTGGTGGACGTGACGGAGCGCATGGGCTCCGGCGAGTATTACATCCTGGAGCGGTTGCAGTCCACCATGCGCCCCGTGATCCTTGTGGTGAACAAATTGGATCTCATTGAAAAAGAACAGGTCCTTCCCGTCATTTCCCACTATATGGAGAAGTATCCTTTTGCGGGTGTCGTGCCGATCTCTGCAAGGGATGAAACCAACCTTGACCGGCTGGTGGCGGAAGCGAAGAAATATCTGCCGGAGGGGCCGCAGTATTATCCGGAGGATATGGTGACCGATCAGCCGGAACGTCTCATCGTGGCAGAGCTGGTGCGGGAAAAGGCGTTGCAGCTCACGCGGGATGAGGTGCCCCATGCGATTGCGGTGGATATTGACGAGATGACGATACGCCCGAACGAAGATATCTATGTGCGGGCGACCCTTTATGTGGAGCGTGACTCACAGAAGGGCATTATCATCGGCAATCACGGGAGCATGCTGAAGCAGATCGGTGAGCTTGCGCGCAAGGATATCCAAATGCTTTTGGGCGCCAAGGTGTTTTTGGATCTCTGGGTCAAAGTGAAGAAGGACTGGCGGAACCGTGACAGCGCCTTGCGCAATTTCGGGTTTGGCGAAAAGTAAATGGGAAAATATCAGACGGAGGCCATCGTGCTGGGTGTGCATAACTGGGGCGACGCAGATAAGATGGTGACGCTCTTCACGCGGGAGCGGGGCCGTATCCGTGCCGCAGCTTTCGGTTGCCGCCGCGCAAGGAGCCCCCTTGCCGCGGGTATGCAGATGTTCCGGCATATCGACTGTGAGCTGACAGAGGGGCAGAAGGTGGATACCGTCCGCCAGTGCAGTATTTTGAAGCGGTATCGCAGGCTCAGCGAGAATCTGGAGGCCATGGCATATGGGGCTTTTGTGGCAGAACTGGCATCGGAGCTCATGCCGGATCATGTGCCGGAACCGGCGGTATTCGTGCTTTTGCAGGAAATCTTTTCCACCTTTGAATATCGGAATGCAAGGGTGACGGCACTGATTGCGGCATATCAGCTCATGGAATACTCCGGTATGCAGCTTTCCTACGAGCATTGCGTCCATTGCGGAAAAGAAATCGTGGGGGACGCTCTGTTTTCCATCAAGGACGGGGGTGCGTTTTGCGCGGACTGCCCGACGGAAGAGACCATCCCGTATTCCGAGGCATTGCGGCAGTTCATCCTGTCTCTTCGCAGGTTTGACTGGAAACAGGGGACGGAACTGCAGGTAAAAAAACAGGAACTTCTGCAGGCGGAGCAACTGCTGTTGAACTATCTGCACACGCTGTTCGGAAAACCCTTGCGCTCCTTGGAATTTCTGGGGCAGATGGGATAGGATACGCGTGCCGTGCCCTAATATGCAAATACTTGCAAATTGCTCAGATATGTGCTATCCTATGAGGCGATATGAAGAATCAATTTTGAAGTTTTTAGGAGTGTGAGCCAGTATGTTAAAACAGACAGTTGAAAATATGCTTGTTGCTCCTGTGTACACTCTGAAAGTACGTATGTCCGCGAGGGGGGGCAGAACGGGCTATCTAAGATAATTCTGAATAATTTGCATATTTTAGCCCTGGTGGCTTTATTTTCTTACGCCAAGTGCGATTACGCGCTTGGCGTATTTGCGTGCCCAAAAGTCTCTTTGCCTGCTTTGGCATGGGGGGATAGCTTGTGGTGAAGCCCTGCTATGTGTACGGCGCCCAAGCCATAGCCTACGGCATTGCCCGCGCACTGGAAAGGCAGGGGCAGCCTGTGGCCGGTTTCGTGGTCACGGATATGGAGGGCAATCCATCCT
>CALGGN010000007.1 GCA_937915915.1 uncultured Selenomonas sp.
AGCATGACAGGAAAAGACTCGGCAAGGGCAAAAGGGAATTAATCAGTGTTTCCTTCCTTAAGAACAGTTCCGTAACGTATCGCCATGGCTCGTCGAGTCATGGCGATTTTTTGACAAAAAAATCCACTGTCCGGAATCCGGACAGTGGACGAAAGAAACAGTGAATTACTTCAGCTCAACCGTAGCGCCGGCCTCTTCGAGCTTAGCCTTCAGAGCCTCTGCATCGGCCTTGGCGATGTTCTCCTTGACCGGAGCCGGAGCGCCGTCAACGAGCGCCTTAGCTTCCTTCAGGCCAAGGCCGGTAGCCTCGCGGACCACCTTGATGACGTTGATCTTCTTGTCGCCTGCGGATGCGAGCACAACCGTGAACTCGCTCTTCTCCTCAGCAGCAGCACCGCCGGCAGCAGCGCCGCCGGCAGCAGCAACAGCAACCGGAGCAGCAGCGGACACGCCGAACTTCTCTTCCATAGCCTTAACCAGCTCAGACAGTTCGAGGACAGTCATGCCCTCAATGGCTTCCATGATTTCTTCTTTTGTCATTTGATATTCCTCCATTACATTGAAATAACTTTTTTCACATATTTATGCTCATGCGGATTCCTTCTGGACGCGGATCGCGTCAAGCACATAGACCGCATTGCGGATAACGCCCTGCAGGACGTTGACCGTGTTGGAAATAGGAGCATTCATGCTGCCCAGCAGCTTCGCGATAAGCTCCTCGCGGGACGGCAGGGATGCCAAGGCCTTGACCTCAGCCGCCTCGATGACCTTGCCTTCCACCAAGCCGACCTTCACCGTCAAGATACCGGCATCTTCCAGCTTGTTCTTCTTGATATAGTCGCAGATGACCTTTGCAGGCGCCACTGCGTCCTCCGTCGAGAAGGCCAGCGCTGTCGTGCCTTCCAGATGCGCATCAATACCTTCGAGACCAGCCTCTTTTGCAGCAATGCGCGTCATGGTGTTCTTTACCACGCGATAAGTCACACCGGCGGCGCGGAGCTCACGACGGAGCTCTGTGTCCTGTGCGACCGTCAGGCCCCTGTAGCTTGTGAATACCGCTCCCTTTGCAGATGTCAGCTGCTCCTTGAGCTCAGCTACGACTGCCTGTTTCTTTGGTGTCACACCCATGTCTACACCTCCTCTCGCATAGGGAACTCCCCTATATTGTCAAAAAACCTCCGGCTGCGCGCACCGGAGGTCAAAAGGACTCCGGCCTCGGCAGGCGGCGAATGCCGTTAGATGATTTCTCAAACCTGCTGTCTACAGCCTTATCTTATGAGGTTGCCTGGACCGGAGTCCGGGATTTCTTAGTCGAGGGCAATGGGCACGCCCGGCCCCATCGTGGCGCTTACCGTGATGGAACGGATGTACTGCCCCTTGGCCGCTGCCGGCTTCACCCTGTTCAGTGTATCAATCAGGGTACGATAGTTCTGCTGAAGCTTCTCGACATCGAAGGATGCCTTGCCGATCGGGCAATGAATGTTCCCTGCCTTGTCCGTACGATACTCGACCTTACCGGCCTTGATCTCGGAAATGGCCTTGCCAAGATCCATCGTGACCGTTCCCAGCTTCGGGTTCGGCATGAGTCCGCGAGGACCGAGCACCTTACCCAGACGACCGACGGTACCCATCATGTCCGGAGTAGCGACAGCCACATCAAAGTCAAGCCAGCCACCCTGGATCTTCGTAACGATTTCATCGGAGCCAACGAAGTCCGCGCCTGCATCCTCCGCCTCCTTCACCTTCTCGCCCTTTGCGAAAACGAGAACGCGCTTGCTTTTGCCGGTGCCGTTCGGAAGAACGACCGCACCGCGCACCTGCTGATCCGCATATTTCGGATCTACGCCAAGACGCACATGCAGCTCGATGGTCTCATCGAATTTCGCAGTCGCTGTCTTCTTGACGAGTTCCATTGCCTCAGCCACCGGATACAGCTTGCCTGCTTCCATCAGCTTGCAAGCGTCCTGATATTTCTTGCCTGCTTTTGCCATGTTCTATCTCCTCTCGTGGTAATAACAGCAGTTTTGCCTCCCACACGGGAAACCGGATCAGTCAACGATCTCGATTCCCATGCTGCGTGCCGTTCCCTCGATCATACGAGTTGCAGCCTCGATATCCGCAGCATTCAAATCCTTCATCTTGGTCTCAGCAATCTCACGAGCCTTCGCACGCGGCAGCTTCGCAACCTTGTTCTTGTTCGGCTCACCGGAAGCCTTCTCGATGCCCGCAGCCTTCTTCAGCAGCACGGCAGCCGGAGGAGTCTTCGTAATGAACGTAAAGGATCTATCCTCAAAAACTGTGATCTCGACCGGAATGATGAGACCGGCCTGCTTTGCAGTCCTCTCATTGAAATCCTTGACAAATGCCATGATATTGACGCCTGCCTGGCCCAGCGCCGGACCAACCGGAGGAGCCGGAGTCGCCTTCCCGGCGGGAACTTGCAGCTTTACAAGCTTTGCAACCTTCTTTGCCATATTTTTCCACCCCCTTTCGATGAGAAATGATTAAATCCGCTCTACCTGATTGGATTCCAAATCAATCTGCTTCCCCTCGACCTGAACCTTCAGGCGGGTTTTCTCGGGACTGATTTCCTTCACGATTGCGGTATAGTCTGCAAACGGCCCATCGGTGATGCGGACGGACTCCCCGATCTCCACATCCAGCTCCGCCTTCTTCCGAACCTCGCCCATAGAGCCAAGGATCCGCTTCGCCTCCGCTTCCGTCAATGGGATGGGATCCTTTTCGGAGCCGACAAAGCCCGTGACACCCTGCGTATTGCGTACAACATACCAAGAATAGTTGTTGACGATCATCTCCACCAGCACATAGCCGGGGAAAACCTTCCGCTGGACAATCTTCTTGCGACCGTCCTTTTCCTCGGTCTCATCCTCCACAGGCACCACGATATTGAATATCACATCGCTGAGTCCCTGGGACGCGACCTTGCGCTCCAGATTCGCCTTGACCTTGTTCTCATAGCCTGAGTATGTATGGATCACATACCAAGCCTTGCGGGAATCCTTATCATTCTGCTCCATCATTGATTCCTTCTGCGATTCCATCATTTGCATTCCTTCACCTTAGGATGACGTGGAACAACCTGGCAAAAATCGTGTCACAGATCCAGATCAGCGCACAGACGATCACGACTGCCACAGCGACGACCCCCGTGTAGGAAATCATCTCCTGCTTGGTGGACCAGGACACCTTCTTCATCTCGGCCTGAACTTCGCTTAAGAACTGCTTGGGATTGAAGCCGCTCGATGCTTCGTTTCTTTGTTCCTCCAAATTTGTTCACATCCCCCGTGTGCCCGGAAATCGGTACAGCGCGCCGCCCAGCGGCGACGCACCCGAAACTCCTTACTTCGTTTCCTTATGAAGCGTATGCTTCTTGCAGAATTTGCAGTACTTATTGAATTCCAACCGATCCGGATTATTCTTCTTGTTCTTGTTGGTCTGATAATTACGGCTCTTGCATTCCGTACAGGCCAGCGTAACCGCATTGCGCATTGCTTTTGCACCCCTTTTGCCCTAGGCATAAAACTCTTCAAAATGTCACTAGTATAATTTACCATACTTGAAAAGGGGTGTCAACAATCCCCCCATGTCATTTTGAAAAATATCCATGGATTGCCACATAAATAAAACCCCTTTGCAGGGGCTTCCTTCATCAGGAATGGTGGCGGCACAGAGACTTGAACTCCGGACACTGCGGGTATGAACCGCATGCTCTAGCCAGCTGAGCTATGCCGCCAAAATATATGGAGCTGATGACCAGGATTGAACTGGTGACCTTATCCTTACCAAGGATACGCTCTGCCGACTGAGCTACATCAGCATTCCTGCTCTGGTTGCGGGGGCAGGACTTGAACCTGCGACCTTCGGGTTATGAGCCCGACGAGCTACCGACTGCTCCACCCCGCGATATTCCGATTGTCCCAACCACTGGCTGACAGATAATTATATTAGCACAATCAATATCTTTTGTAAAGGGATAAAATAAAAAAACCGGGATTTTTCTCAAATCCCGGCGAAAGAATACATCAGCAAAGGCTCCGCATCATTCTTCAAAAAGGTATCCGTAGCGCTCCCTGAACTCTGACGGCTCCATTTTGAACGCATTCGCAAGCCCCGGATCGTCCAGATCCTCCTTCTCGATGCGCATCATGAAGCCGCGCGCGATCTTATAGTGCACGGACTCGATATTCACCTTGCGCACCATCGTCTTGCCCGTCTCCGGATCGCGGATGTCCTCGAAGCGAAGGGGCACGGCCTGATTGTCCTGAATGGTGATCAGCGCGCCGCTGTCTCCGCGGAACAGGAACTGCATCGCCTCATAGCCAAGGTTGCGCGCATAATCGATATCGTAAGCAATCGGCGCCGTGCAGCGAAGTTCATAGCCGATTTCCTTGTCCACGATGGAAATCTTGATGCCGAGCTTCTGCATCTCAGCCAGCACCGCCTGCTTCAGGATTTCGCCGAAGTCCAGCTCGCTGTAGCGGATATGTCCATGCTCGTCCAGCTCGATCTTCCCAAGCTTCGTGAAGTCCTCCTGGGCAATCTTCTCGATGACGCCCTCCGCAATGACCGCAACGCCGTAGTTCTTGCCCGTCAGACGGCGCTTCACGATGGAGCCCGTGATGATGTCCACCACCTGCTGGAGAGGAATCGTATCCTGCGGGAACTCTTCCGGGATGATCGTGACCGCGGCGCCTGCGGAACGTCCCATGCCGAGCGCCAGATGGCCTGCGGTACGCCCCATCGCAATCGTGAAGTACCAACGATTGTTCGATGTACGGGCATCCTCCATGAGATTCTGGATCTCCGTCGTCGCAAAGGCGCGCGCCGTCTCGAAGCCGAAAGTCGGCACGCCCTCCGGCAGCGGCAGATCGTTGTCGATGGTCTTCGGCACATGCACCACATTGATGGTGCGTCCCATCTTCCGCGCATATTCGGAAACAGCCGTGGAGCTGTATGCCGTGTCGTCGCCGCCGATGGTCACCAGATGCGTGACTCCCAGTTCCGTCAACGTCTCAACCACCGTACGGAGATCGGATTCCTTCTTGGTCGGGTTGAAACGGGACATCTTCAGGATGCAGCCGCCCGTCAGATGGATGCGGCTCACGTTGTTGAAGTCCAGGCGGATATAGTTCTTCTCACCGCGGGCCAGACGGGAAAAACCGTCATACATGCCCAGCACGTCCCAGCCACGGCGGTTCGCCTCATTGGTGACCGCAGAGATGACGGCATTGATACCGGGCGCAGGCCCTCCGCCGCAGACAATGGCAACGACATTTTTGATTCCTATCATTGGGAAATCCCCCTTCTTAAAATATAGAAGCGCCTCAGCGGAACGCCGGCTCTCTTCTTGAACACACCCTAACACTCTGTTTTATTCGTTTCATTCCCCGAAAATCCTGCATAGAAAATTATTTTTTTCTCCGGCTCCGCAGATTCCGTCCCTTATGCGCCGCCCCCTTGCGGTTTGCATATTTGCTCAGGGGTTTGGGTTTCTTCCGCGACAGCTTTTTCTCCTGCAAAGCCTGTGCCTTCATCTTTGCCTGCTTTTCCGCGTGGCGCTTGTGCCTGTCGGAATGCTTCTTTTCGATGCGGGCGCGGATGCCTGCCTCGATGCGCCGCAGGATATCATACTGCCGCGCATTGACAAAGGTGATGGCGGCGCCCTTTTCCCCCGCGCGTCCCGTGCGCCCGATCCGGTGGATATAATCCTCCGTGCGGTGCGGGATATCGAAATTGATCACATGAGTGACACCCTCAATGTCCAGTCCTCTTGCCGCGATATCCGTCGCCACAAGGATCTGCAGCTCCGCTTTGCGAAAGCGCTTCAAGACCAAAGTTCGCTGCACCTGCGTAAGCTCCCCGTGCAGCTCGTCCGCCAGGTATCCGCGCTGCGCCAGAGCCATCGCCACCATGCTCACCCGTTTCCTCGTATGGCAGAATACCATGGCAAGGTAGGGCTGCTCTTGGTTGATGATCTCGCAGAGCCTGTCCAGCTTCGTTTCCTCCGTCGTATCGATGATGACCTGACGGATGGCCTCCAGAGTCACATGCTCCGCTTCCACCGCAATGTGCTGAGGCTGGCGCATGTAGGCATGTGCCAATCCCCTCACGCGCTCCGGTATCGTGGCGGAAAAAAGCAGCAGCTGCCGGAGCGCGTGAGGGGATTG
>CALGGN010000008.1 GCA_937915915.1 uncultured Selenomonas sp.
CAACACCAAGTAGGTTGTCTACTGCCTCCACAAGAAAAAGGGGAAAGCGGCCCGATGACCACGATTCGCTATGGGTTCTTTCAGGGCGATGCCCTCTATATTTGTTGTTTTGTCATTCTTTTTGTAGCCCATCGCGCCTTTGAAAAGTCATGCTTTTTTATCATTTATTTTGGCAATCATATTTCCAAAATATTTGCTGTTGATTAATAAACAAGTTAAAACAGCTCCACACTGATTTAAAGCAGCGCTAATCCTATTTTTGTAATCACTTTGTTTCATTATATAAACTCCCAAGGAATACCATGTTCAATCAAATATTGTATTTCTTTCCATAACCATGAAGCGCTTTTAATAGTCCCTTCAACAGCAACAAAATTGCTATTTAAACAAAAAATCTGGTCCTTTAATAGCTTCTTCTGTTGCTAGATTAGGGAAGTTTTGTTGTCTAAGAACTTCATAAGTCACTAACGCTACGCAGTTAGAGAGATTTAAACTTCTCGCTTCAGGAACCATTGGTATACGCATCAATTTGTCTTGATTCTCTTTTAATATATCGTGAGGGATGCCAGTAGATTCTCTTCCAAACATTAAGAAGATATCTTGCACTTGCTTTTTAGAAAAATCATAAGAACTATAAACCGTTTTAGCGTATCTAGTGACATAGTAAGTATCAGCATTTGGATAAGCTTTTATAAAATCTTCATAAGTTGGATGAAATTCCATTTTTAAATCATCTATATAGTCCATTCCCACTCGTTTTAGATCTTTATTATCGACAGAAAAAGTAATGGGACCAATAATATGAAGAGTCGCGTGAATAGCAACACAAGTTCTCATAATATTGCCCGTATTTTGTGGCTTTTCTGGGCGATATAGGACAATATGAATCATTAATAGCCTCTAGCTTTTCTTTCTGCGATAATACGCGGCTCGATTTGATGGCGATAACTATCTAAAGAATCCTGGATGATTTTAATAGCTTCTTCTTTAAGTTTAGATAGATATTCTAATTCAGTAATTAGTTCACTGATTACTTCTTTTTTAGAATTTCTTCCCTTGTACTCCTTTACTTTCAGCACAAACTGCGGCAGTGCCACCAGCCGCCCTGCCCGCTTCGGCTGCAGCAGCCCGCGAAACAGCCATTCCAGCTTCGCCTTCTGCATCCATCTCGGCGCGCGCCTCACTGCTCCCGCCATCACGTCCAGCGTTCCGCCCACACCGATGGCGACGGGCACCTGCAGTTCCCCCAGATGCGCATAGAGCCATTTCTCCTGCTTCGGAACCCCCAAGGCAGCCAACAGGATATCCGGCTTTGCTGCCTTGATTTCCCCTATGATCCTCTGTTCATCCGCCTCGGCAAAGAATCCGTTTCTCACGCCGGCCACCTGTATACCGGGATAAAGCGACTCCGCCTTTGCCTTCGCCTTCTCCGCGATGCCCGGCGCAGAGCCGAAGAAATAGACTTTCTGCCCCCGCTCCGGTGCCAGCGCCATGAGCTCCTGCGCCAAATCGTAGCCCGCCACGCGTTCCGGCATCTCATAGCCAAGATGACGGGCCGCCCAGACCGTACCGGCGCCATCCGGCACGACAAGCGCGGCTTCGTTCAATATGTGCATGAGTTCCGCGTCCTTTGTGGCGCGCATGATCATCTCTGCATTTGCGGTCGCAATGAGCCTTGGCTCCCTTTGCTCAATGAACGTTTCGATGATATCGACCGCTTCCCGCATCGTGACAGAATCCACGCCGACCCCCAGAATATCTACCTTCTGCGACACGAAATCACATCCCCCTCCATATCAACCACAAGACCGCCGACAAATGCCAGCGGTCCAAAACATCATCTCAAATATTCTCCGCGGATATCCTCTCTCGGCGGCGCAATCGGATAATTCCCGCTGAAACACGCGTCGCAAATGGAACGTCCATCCACCATTTCCTTCAGACGCTCCATCCCCAGATATCCAAGGGAATCCGCCCCGATGATCCTGCAGATCTCCTCGACCGTCCTGCCATGTGCGATGAGCTGATCCTCGGACGGGATATCGATGCCAAAATAACACGGATGCAGGAATGGCGGCGCAGAAACGCGCATATGCACTTCCTTCGCGCCCGCGTTCCGGAGCAAGGTCACGATCTGGTCGCTCGTCGTGCCGCGCACGATGGAATCATCGATCATCACGATACGCTTGCCATCCACCATCTCACGCAGTACGTTGAGCTTCACGCGCACCCCCGTCTCGCGCCTGCTCTGCTTCGGCTTGATAAAGGTGCGTCCCACATAGGTATTTTTCGTGAAGGCTATGCCATAGGGAATGCCGGACTCCATGGCATAGCCGAGGGCCGCCATATTCCCCGACTCCGGCACGCCAACCACCAAATCCGCCTCCACGGGGTGATCTTTTGCCAGACACCGCCCCGCGATCATGCGGGCCCGTGTCACGTTCATGCCATCAATCGTCGTATCCGGACGCGCGAAATAGATGTACTCGAAGATGCAGCGCGCCAATTTCTCCTCCGGCTGGCACATCTCCGTATTGGAATCCATATTCCCATCCTTGTCAATGGTCACGATCTCGCCCGGCAGCACATCGCGGACAAAATCGGCGCCAATGGTTTCCAAAGCGCAGTTTTCCGAGGCCAAGATATAGGCATTGTCACGTTTTCCAATCACAAGCGGCTTGAATCCCCAAGGGTCGCGTACGCCGATCAGCTTTCGCGGGCTTGCGATCACCAGCGCGTAGGCCCCCTTGACCTTGTGCATGGCCTGCAGCACTGCCTCCTGCACATTCCTGCTCTTGACTCGCGCCCTTGCGATGTGATATGCAATCGTCTCAGAATCTATCGTTGTCTGAAAAATTGCTCCGTCACGCGCAAGCTCGCGCCGCAATTCCGGCGCATTGACCAGATTCCCGTTATGCGAAAGCATCAGCGTACCCTTGATATAGCTGAGCACCAAGGGCTGCGAATTCTCGCGGTTTGACGCGCCCGCCGTGGAATAGCGCACATGCCCCACGCCGAGATTCCCCTTCAGCGGCTCCATATTCTCCGGCTTGAACACCTCATTGACCAAGCCCAGATCCTTATGGCAGCGTACCTCATCACGATCATCAAAGGTATCCGTTACCGCAATGCCAGCACTTTCCTGTCCGCGGTGCTGCAACGCGTAAAGCCCGTAATAGATGGAAGCGGCCACATCATTCCCATCCAAGTCATACATCCCAAAAACGCCGCATGCCTCGCCAATCGGCTGCTCAGCCGTACCAAAGTCCATCTCCCGCTCTCCCTCTCACAAAAGCTCCCATTCCTGTACTCACGTTTTTTGCGACTATTTCATGTACATCTGGAAGCATTCCAGATGTACCAAACCCGCATGGATAGCGAGATTTCAGCCTGGATTGCTCCGCAAGGTCGGGAACAGCAGCACGTCGCGGATGGACGGGCTGTCTGTGAGGAGCATGACCAAGCGATCCACTCCGATCCCCAGGCCGCCTGTTGGCGGGAGACCGTATTCCAGTGCGCAGATGAAGTCTGTATCCATCACATGCGCTTCCTCGTCACCGGCTTCGCGCTGCTTGAGCTGATCCTCGAAGCGCGCTTTCTGGTCGATCGGATCGTTGAGCTCCGTGAAGCCGTTGGCAAGCTCCCGCCCGTAGACAAAGAACTCGAAGCGATCGGTAATGCGCGGATCCTCCGGGTTCCTCTTTGCCAGAGGCGAGATTTCCGTGGGATGCCCTGTGATGAAAATGGGCTGGATCAGGCTCGCCTCCACCTTTTCTTCAAAAGCCGCATTGAGAATGCCTCCGATGCCGTGTCGCTGCTCATAGGGAACGTGAAGCTCATCCGCCATCGCACGCGCCTCTTCCACGGTCTGACAGGAAAGGAAGTCCTTGCCTGTCGCTTCCTTCACCGCATCATTCATACTGATGCGCTGCACCTTGTCCAGATCGATTTCAACGCCCTGATAGGTGATCTTCGTCGTGCCGAGCACGGCCTTGGCAGCCTCGCGGGTGATGCCCTCCGTGATATCCATGAGGTCGCGGTAATCCGCATAGGCCTGATAGATCTCGATGGAAGTGAATTCCGGATTATGGCGCACGTCCATGCCCTCATTGCGGAAGATGCGCCCCATCTCATAGACGCGCTCCATGCCGCCCACGATGAGCCGCTTCAGGCTGAGCTCCGTCGCAATCCGCAGATAGAGATCCACGTTCAGCGCATTGTGATGCGTGATGAAAGGCCGTGCCGCAGCGCCGCCTGCAATCGTAGACAGCACCGGGGTCTCTACCTCCAGAAAATCCCGTTCATCCAGATAATTGCGGATGGACTTGATGATCCTCGTGCGCTTTTCAAAAGTCTCACGCACCTCGGGATTCACGATGAGATCCAGATAGCGCTGGCGATAGCGGATCTCCACATCCTTGAGCCCGTGGAACTTCTCCGGCAGCGGGCGCAAGGACTTCGACAGGAGATCGAAATCCTCGATCTTCACGGTCAGCTCGCCACGGCGCGTCTTGAACACCTTGCCGCGGATGCCCACGATATCCCCGATATCCAGCAGCTTGAACTGACTGTACTTCTCCTCGCCCAGCACATCGAGCTTGAAATAGACCTGAATGGAGCCGCTGCGATCCGCCAAAGTCGCAAAGCTGGCCTTGCCGTGGCCGCGGATTGCCATGAGGCGGCCCGCTATCGTGACCTCCGCCGCTTCTTCCTCGCCCTCGATCGCGCCGTACTCCCTGCGGATATCCTCCGCATGATGGCTGACCTCATAACGGTGTCCGAAGGGAGCGACCCCCTTCTCGCGAAATGCCTCCAATTTCTCCCTGCGCACACGGATGATCTCCCTTTCGTCCTGCTGGGCAGGCTGCTGTGCGTTTTCGTTCTTTGCCATTCTATATCTCCTTAATGCTTGATTTCCACGATCTCATACTCCAGGATGCCCGCAGGGGCGTGAACCTCCACTTTGCTCCCGACCTTTTTGCCCAGAAGCGCCGCGCCTACCGGAGATTCGTTGGAAATCTTCGCCGCATCCGGGTCAGCCTCCGTGGAACCGACGATCATATACGTTTCTTCTTCATCGAATTCCAGATCTTTGATGACCACCGTGCTTCCCATGGTCACCACGTCTCCGCCTTCATCGCCCTTGATAATGTCGCTGTTGCGGATTTTCGCCTCCAGGTCAAGGATCTCGCCCTCCAAAAATGCCTGCTCGTTCTTGGCATCATCGTATTCGGAATTCTCGCTCAGATCCCCCAGCGCAATCGCAGCCTTCAAGCGCTCCGAGACCTCGATCCTGCGCACGCTCTTCAAATAGTTCAGTTTCTCGACGAGCTTATTATAGCCATCTTCCGTCAGCATGACTTTTTTATCTGCCATATGGGCCAGCCCCTTTTCTTGAATAGTCTTTAACCTCCTCATTATATTGAGTTTCAAATGTACTGTCAATCTTTTTGAACCGAACGTGCGGAGGAAACCCCTTCCGAATGTGTCATTCCTGCATATTTTCATGATTTTTTGCAGGGATTAGCTGAAAAAAAGAGAATGTATATTATGGTTATCACCGATCTTGAATCAAAGGAGCAAGTCAATATGCCGGTTATGGAATATCTGGAGCGCAATGCCGAGCTGTACGGCGAAGAGGTCGCTCTGGTCGAGCTGAACCCTGCCGAGCCGGACGGAAGGCGCATGAGCTGGAAGGAGTACAGCCTGATCGAATCCAACTCCTTCGCGCCCTATCGGCGGGAAATCACGTGGCACGTCTTTGAGGAAAAGGCGAACCGCTGCGCGAATCTGCTGCTTTCACGGGGCATCCGCAAGGGCGACAAGGTCGCCATCCTCATGTACAACTGCTTGGAGTGGCTGCCAATCTACTTCGGGATCCTGAAATCGGGCGCCATTGCCGTTCCCTTCAATTTCCGCTACGATGCGGAGGAAATACGCTACTGCGCGGAGCTGGCGGAGGTGGATGTCATCATCTTCG
>CALGGN010000009.1 GCA_937915915.1 uncultured Selenomonas sp.
ATGCGGCACGTTTTGCAGGCACATATCGGTAAAAACATGAATGATTGTGATTAGACTTGAGCCGTTTTGCCTTGGCTCTCACAGGATGCGCATGATTCACATATTCCAATACCCAAGGGACGCGAATCGAGGTATCGGCGGGTGTCCGCTCTTGCCTTGTCACCTTCCGCAATAGGTCTTCCGCAACAGGCTCTCCCCAGCCCACAACAAGCAGGGTGTCTGCCGTGACTATATTGCCGATGCCCCGGAGGCGGAGGGTGTCGGCAGTAGCTGTGGACACATTGGAGGCACTTCGCCAGGTATCACCTCGCACCACGCAGTAATCCGCACCCAAGAGACGCTGCGTATCGGCTTGGACAACAGTCCACTCGCCGCCCACCGTCCGCTTTGTATCTGCCGTGACGAGGTTGGGCTGCACCGTTTTTCTGAGCAAATCCGCAACGGCTACGGCGATGAATCTGGAATAAACCTCCCGCCGTGTATCTGCCGCCACCGTGGTGGTGCTTTTCAATTCCCTGTGGGTATCGGCAGACACATCGTTTGCTTGCGCCACTTTTCGGAGCATATCGGCTTTTGACGTGGTCTGCCACTGCCACGGTGTAACGAAGGAGGCTATAATCTGCGGCTTGAGGTGGATTGTCCCCATTGGCACCCACGCAGTGGCGATTTGCGGCTTGATGACCACTTCGCCCATTGGCAGCCATGAGATATACGCCGTTGGATTGATAAATATGCCAACAGGCAGGTATAGGTGGCGCAGGGTATCTCCCAATGCGCTCTGATGTTCGCCAACTCGCCGAAGGGTGTCACCGCTTGCCAAGACATCCGCTCCCACGGCTCTCTTCGTATCGGCGAGAGCAAGTGCCTCCGTTCCTATCTGCCTTGCCGTATCTCCCGTGACGGATACGGCTTTTCCAATATTGCGCGAGGTGTCGGCTTTTGCTCGTTGAGTGCTGTCCGGGACAAAACTTCCGATGATTTGCGGGTTGAGATGGATTGTCCCCATCGGCACCCAGGCTGTAGCGATCTGCGGTTTAATGTGAACCGTGCCGAGAGGCAGCCATGTGATGTATGCGTCCGTGGGCTTGAGAAAAATATCTCCCTTGGGAATCCAAGTAATGTATGCTGTTGGCTGTACTGTGATTCCCATTTGCTACACCCCGGCTTTCCACCCCAACTCTAAGCCCACCATATCCGCTATGGTGCTATCCACGGAATAACAATCCACCGTTCCTGCCGCCGTGCTTGTTCTGAGCGTCTTTGCTCCATGCTCCGTTTGCGAACCGCCTGATGCCTTGGATAGTCCCGTCAGCGTAGTCAGTCCATCCCCCGTCCGATAGGCAGGATTACCACCTATGGCAATCCCTGTCACCTGCGATGTGCCGCCGTATTGAGAAATCAAGGAAGCCACATCCACGGTCTGTAAAATCTGCTGTCCGGCTGTATCGGCAAGATATGTGCCGTCCTCAAGGTCAATCATATCCGTCACGGGAGAGCCGAGGGGAACAGCCTGTATGCGTTCCCTCATGCTGATTTCCGTGTCGGCGAGGATAATATTGGAGATGGGTGTCACATCACAGGCATAGATCACCAGCTTGGTGGCATTGTCCATGTATATCCATTTCCCCGTGCCTTCCAGTATCTTCTCGCCGTTCATGCAAATGAAATACTCCCCGTCGGCGGTACTTTCGCTCCGAGCCTTGAAGTAAAAATAGAAACTGTTGATGCCGCCGAAATTGAAGGTGATATCGCTGTTGGTGACGGTCTTGTCGTTGCCTCCGCTCACCAGTGATTTGACGTGGATATAGGAACTGCTGTACTTGTACAAGCCCACGCCGTTCAGCCCTGCATTCATATTCCCCGGTTTGAGGATACCCACCTTGGCGAAGAAATCGGACGGGAGGGAACTGATTGGCGGAAGGTAGATATCAAACTTGCCGTAGAACACACTTGCGCTGGCGGAGATATTCACGCCCTCCATATCGGTGGGCTGATAAAATGCCACACCATGAGCGGCAGACGCATCTTCAATGGTCGCGCCGCCGTCCACGTCCAAGAATTCTGCATAACCGGGATTGATATATCTCATGAGCCGACACCAGCCTTCCATCCAAATTTGTAATCAGCCAAAGCGGGAAGTTTCATGGACAGAGCATGACCGTCCATGACCATGCCGGATGTGCTTGAGGGAGCGGTTCTTGTTCCGTATTCCGTAAGGGTTGTCCCGTCATGCTGAAGAGCCGTCAAATTTGACAAACCTTCTGCTGTGCGATAGGCAGGATTTCCGATGACGGCTATGCCTTTGATTTCCGTATCTGCGCCATAGTCGTTAATGAGCGAGGCAACATTCACGGTTTGAAGAATCGTCTGTCCCGCCGTTCCGGCGATATATTCCCCGTTCTCTCCCTGCGTCATAGTGGTTTCGGTTGTGCTGATGGGAAGAATTGCCACTTGCTCCTTTTTGTCGATTTCGGTATCGGAGAGGATAAGATTGGAAACTGCGCCATTGGTGTTGCTGATATAAACCACCAGTGTCTTGGATGTTGCAAAGTCAATGGCATAGCTATATTTTTCTACCGACACACCATTGGAATAAATCTCAATATATCCTTCCGACCCGCTTGCAACGTGAAACCAGAAGGTGTTTATCGTGTCAAGCTTGAGATTGAGGACTTCGGGACTTGATATGTATGCCTTGGTGCCCATACTGGAATTGCCATTGTAATAGCGCATGAAATACATTGTATTGCTGGACTTCACAAAGCCCATGC
This sequence comes from uncultured Selenomonas sp., assembly GCA_937915915.1. Lineage (GTDB taxonomy): Bacteria > Bacillota > Negativicutes > Selenomonadales > Selenomonadaceae > UBA9786. Next base: position 2,772 of record CALGGN010000009.1, read on the forward strand.
CGTTTTCCGTATAACCGTTGGAACGGAGCAAAAGCATTTTTATCGAGAAATTGTTGTAGTCATTCCCGATATACACATCGAATTTGCCGTACAATGTCGCAGGCGTTTCGGCAAGCGCCAGCCCCTTTTTGTCGGTGGGCTGATAAAACTTCACGCCCGTCTTGCTTTTCACCGTATCTACGATGGTCGTGCCTCCGGCAACATCGAGGAGTTCAGCATAACCGGGGTTGATGTGTTTGAAGGACATGAAATCACCTCCTACGCCGATGCCACCACAAGCCCCTCGGCTTGGATATCCACCGAGGTGTCGTTCTGCGGAGTCTCATCGGAACTGGACATAGCCTTTACCCAAAAAATCACGTTCCTTGCCGCCACATTGGCGAGAGTGATGGTGTCCAGCCATGTGGCATTGGTGAGAGCGTCGGCGGCATCGGTGTAGCTGTCATCAGCAGCCACTTTCCACTTGGCGGCATTTGTGCCGATTTTCGTGATGGTGGTGTTGCCCTCGATGTAGTAGCCTGTGTCGCACCGAACGGCGCATTTGACGGCTTTTGCCTCCGCTTGGCTGGCATCGAGGGTGACGGAGATAGGGGAAAGTTCCGTGCCGGAACTGGCCTCCGTGCCGTCCACCCCTCCGGCGGTAGGATTTCCGTAATAGATGTGAAGCTGATTTGCCATTGTCATAACCTCCAAAATTCAAGTGTCGCTTTTACTGCCTTGGGGAAATGGGGAACATACTGGTAGCTTTTGACCACCACTCGCATATTCTCCTAGACCACTCCCGCCTC
>CALGGN010000010.1 GCA_937915915.1 uncultured Selenomonas sp.
ATAGTTCCCCACCGATGCCTTGATGGAAGCCATGACCGCTTTGCGGTCGTTTTCCTCCAAATCCGTCGTGCGGATCATGACATCCGTGGAAGATTCCACACCGGAAGTCTCCCCCGACAGCTGGATCATACTGCTGTCCAGCCCATAAGGGCGCAGGCTGTCACGCACTTGCGTGATGGTGACCGGCTGGTCGAACTTCAAATCGATGATCGTCCCGCCCGTGAAGTCGATGCCGAAATTGAAGCCGCGCGTGCACATGCTGAAAATACCGGGAATGATGATGAGCAGCGAAATCGTGAACCAGATCTTGCTGCGCCTCGCAATGTCAAAACTAGGCATCCTTCTTCACCGCCTTCCCCGCATTCGCGTCAAAGAGCACGAAGCCGTCCGCGCCGTAGGCGCTCGGCCCGTCAAAGACATGCGCCGCGATCAAAAGCTTCAGCATATACCGCGTCAGCGTGATGGCCGTGAACATGCTCAACACAACGCCAAGCCCCAGAGTAATCGCAAAGCCCCGGATGGTGCCCGTTCCGAGGAAGAAGAGCACGGCAGCCGCGATGATGGTAGTGATATTGGAGTCAAAAATCGTGGTAAACGCACGGTCAAAGCCCGCATCCATGGAAAGCCGCAGGCTCTTGCCCGTACGGTATTCCTCTTTGAAATGCTCGAAAATCAGCACATTCGCATCCACTGCCATACCAATGGACAGAATGATTCCCGCCACGCCCGGGAGCGTGAGCGTCGCATCCAAGGACCACAGAATGAGCAGCAGCAGCATGGTATAAGCCATGAGGCTGATATCCGCGATAAAGCCCGACAAACGATAAAACGCGATCATGAAGAGCAGAACCGCACCGATGCCTACGACGAACGCAAACTCGCTCTTGTCCTTGGAGTCCTGTCCAAGGGAAGGGCCGACGGTTCTCGTTTCAATGATATTCACCTTTACCGGCAGAGCGCCGCTTCTGAGAAGCACGGCAAGCTGCTGCGCCTCTTCCAGCGTCTTCTGCCCGGAAATCTCAGCCTTTCCCCCGAGAATCGGCTCACGCACATTCGGCGCGGTCAGCACCTCGCCATCCAGCAGGATTGCAATCGTGCGCCCCACATTCTGCATCGTGAGATCCGCGAATTTCTTCCCGCCTTCATCGGAGAACTCCAGATTGACAACATGCTGGTTCGTCTGCGGATTCGTCGCTGCCTGCGCATCTTTAAGATCCGTTCCCGTGAGGACAGTGTTGCCTTCTTCATCCTTGAACTCCAGCATCGCCGTCTTGCCGATGGTCTGGATCGCCTTGTCCGGATCCTTGATGCCTGGAAGCTCGATGATCACGCGACGCGCGCCTTCGCGCTGGATGATCGGCTCCGTGAGGCCCAGTTCATTGACGCGCTTTTCCATGATCTTGACGACGCGCTGCATGGCATCGTCATTGACCTGTGCCTGCGGCGTATCCTCAGCTTCCAGAACCACATGCGTGCCGCCCTGCAGATCCAGCCCCTGACGGATGCTGTTGGCCAAGGGCTGCACAAACGCCAGAAAGATACCGACGATTGCCACGATGCAGACCAGAAGTTTTATGAGACTGTCTTTTCTCAACGGTTTCCATCCCTTCCTGTCATGAAATTTCCTATGATACTACCTGTGATTACAATGATTGCAAAGGTACTTCCGCTCCCCTGTCCTCGATCCGAATGACTTCCTTTTCCGTGACGATCACATCCATCCATGCATCATATTCATCCGTCGGCACGTCATCCACCATCTGGAAGGAATATGCGACTGCGATGCGTTTCGCCTGCGGCGCCTTCGTCCGCAGAAAACGGTCATAATAGCCGCCCCCCAGTCCCAAACGCGCTCCTTTGCGGGAAAATGCCGCGCCTGACACGATCACGCAATCGATTTCCGATGCAAGGAACATCTTCCGATGCGCCGCCTCCACCGTGAGGATATCGAATGCATCCGGCACCAAAGTATCCACAGACGGCAAGCGCACAGCCTCCATCGCTCCCCTGCCGGTGACCAGAGGCAAAAGCACGATGCGCCCTTCCGCCAGCAGTTCTTCCATCAGCCCGCCGATCTGCACTTCCATTTCCATCGGTGCATAGAGCATGACGGATAAAGCTCCCCGATAAGCAGGCTCCTTGCGCAGCCGCTCCATGATCTTTGCACTGCACTTCATCCGATCTTCTTTGGAAAATGCCAGGCGTTGGATTTCCGCCTGCTGGCGAAGCAATCTTTTTTCATCGAGAATTTTCTCCGCCATGGTCTCAATCCTCCTGCTCCGCGGTCTCCTCCGACTCCACATTCGTATTGATGGCTGAACGGGCCAGTTCAATCTCCACGTTGTTCGCCACCTTCAATTTGATGGTCTTGTCTTCCAGCCCCGTAATGGTCCCGTAGATTCCCCCGATGGTGACTACGCGGTCCCCCTTCTTCAATGCATCCAGCATTGCTTTATGCTTCTTCTGCGCATTTTTCTGCGGACGATAGAGCAGAAAATAAAACACCGCAACCATGATCAGGATTGGGCCCCAGCTTGCCAATCCTGCCGCCATATCCGGACTCATAAAAAGCCCCCTTCCTATTGATTCTTCCGTTCTTCATACACCAAAACAACATTCAGCTAAACATTATACACCGAATGCAAACATGTAGCAAGATTGCATACCAATCTTTTTCACTCATGAATGGAACATACGGTAGCGGAGCAGGCCGCACAGATCGGACAAAACGCCAAAAACGGCAGGATCTCTCCTGCCGTGCTGTCTTCCAATCATTTCATCAGTTTTTACGATTTTCTCCGCGCGGAAAAACCTTTCTCCGAATCTCCCGCGCGCCCCGATGGGACTGTCATCGCAAGGAATCTCTGGTTTGCCCGTGGCATGACCCTCGGCGTATACTTCCGCCGAACTGGCAGCCGTATTTTACTGACATTTCTCTACGACAAAAGCCGGTTCAAGCCCTATGGAATCGAACTCATCGCGCAAAAATATCTTCGAATCCTCCAAAAGATGCTGTTCGAATGGAAGCAGCCGCTCTCATCCTTTTCTCAGGACGCCCTTCCCGACACAGACCGTTCAAACACAAAGCCACCCGTTTCAGCGAAAAGCACATGGGAGAGATTGCACAGCTTTGTTTCTGGATTGGAGTTCTTCCGTGAAATTCCTTCCGAAACACTTTATCGTGACATTACCGCGCCCAGAAATGTCGCCTGCCTCATGGGGGACATGGTTCCCGGAAAGGATATCGAAGAAAACTTCATCTTCCTTGTCCGGGGCAATGCCGTGCGCAACATCGACCCCGGAGACGGCTCGTTCAACTATTTGGATTTCTGCAGTCCAAATGCCTGGCTGAACGAGTCCGTCCTGCTGACCAGAAGGAAGACCAAACTTTCCATTGAAATCATGAGCGAGGATGCGACGCTCCTGTACATCCCGGTTCAGGAGATGAACCGGCTCATGAATGACGAGCCTCTTGTCATGCGTCGCATGCTGGTTCATGCCGTTGCCGCCATGGAAAAGTATCAGAAGTTATGGGTAATGATGTAGAACAGAGTCAAACATTTGAGATGATTCCCGCTCAATCTTTCCGGTCCGAGCGGGAATGATAATTTTCCAAGAATTTGACCCGGAATTCCCCGAAGCGGTCCTCCATGA
>CALGGN010000011.1 GCA_937915915.1 uncultured Selenomonas sp.
GATATACCCTTTCCCACAGTAGTGAGAGCGACATCATTGTAGAGTTCTTTATTGAGCGTGGAGCATATAACATTGACGACATCAACTATCAACTGTTCAGCCGAGGTCATCGAACCTTGACCAACTGGCGCAAACCCACCGATGAATAAAATTTTTCAAAAGGTTGCCTGCTAGGCAACCTTTTCTATTTTTCTGTGGTTTATAATATCCCCATAGGTGGAAAAAACTATATGGGACGGGCTTTCGTGAAAATTTTCCGCTTTGACGAAAAAAATTTAAAGGTTGCCTACCAGGCAACCTTTTGGAAGTAAACCTGATTTATACTGTTCTTGTTCGAGGCAATGAACGACAAACAGATTGGAGGAGATCTTATGACTTGGTGGAAAAATGGGCTACTCTTGGCAGCCGGCGGGGTTGCCGGACTGGCACTCGCGGCATGGCTGGAATCGGAGGGGAAGTCCGATCGGTGGGACTACGATGAGGAAATGGAGCGCGCGAAAGTCAAAGCGCTCAAGGCTGACGGTATGAAGATTTTGGTGGAGAAGGTTAAGAGCGAGGCTGAGTGGGCGATGGAGGAATGTACCACTGATGAGGAACGGGAGGCTGTTTACGCCGAGGTGGAGGAATCCATTCGCAAACTCCAAGCATCTCTGGCCAAGCGCGGCGAGAAGATTATTGCCGATCTCAAGGCGCAGGTTGCCGAAGCGCAGATAACCGAGGAAGAAGATGCTGTAGACAACGAAGATGCTACGGAGAACGGAAGGGATGATGCCGTGCGTCACTTCAAAAGCACCATGGAAGACTTGACAAAGTCGCTGGACGATACGCTGGCATCCTTAAAGCCGGAGCCTAACCCCGCCGTATGATGTTTGGGGATGAGTCTGGGAGGTGCATACATAATGAAGGAAAAAATTAGCGAGGAAGATTTTCGTGACATCGACATGGGGAAATATGCCGAGGATTACTCTGATGACGGGCTGTGGGATAAGATACGAGACAATGTGACTTCCATTGGACTTACCCTCATCTACAAGGCGTTGCAACTGTACTATGTCGCCCAATCTCCGAATTGCCCCATGAAGGTTAAGGCTGGTATCTATGCCGCCTTGGGATATCTGATTTCTCCCATTGACCTCATCCCTGACTTCACGCCTGTTGTTGGTTATGCCGATGATGCCACGGCCATTGGCATGGCGATTCTATTGGCACAGATGTACATTACGGAGGACATAAAGGCGCAAGCAAGAGGAAAAATCAAAGACCTGTTCGGCATGAAAGCACTGACGAAACTTGAGAGAGACGGGGAGATAGGCTGAATCATGCGAACGAGAGGGGGTAGCCCCATGAGTAGATATGCGTAATTTACCATGGCAGTTATGGTTTATACGAAACCTAATACCGGGAGGTGAGGATAATGGTCGCTACCTTGCTTAATACGCTCATATCAGGATTGAAGGGCAATCGAACCCGCCGGAGCCAGCAGCCACGGGAAGTGGCATACGGCGATGTGGTCTGCGTGGAGGGCGACTTCCTAAAGCGGTACGCTATATGGACGGGAGAAAATTTTATCCTGTACGGTGAGGACAGATCCGGTAGGGATATTGTCCACGAGAAGTCTTTCCGTGGCTATCTGCAGGGGACAGAACATTTTGCTATTTGCGAATTTTCCAAAGAGTACGGAAGACCAACGGAATGGGAGCAGCCGTCTCCCGTGTCCTCTGTGGTCATGCCGCAGGAAAAGCTGTGGCGACTATTGGAGCGAGGACGAAAGGCAAGGGAATATCGGTGCTACACGCCCCATGAAACCGTGCGCCGCGCCAAGAGCAAGCTGGGGCAAGGCGGGTATCTTACCAGCGAGCACTTTGCTATGTGGTGCAAGACGGGCATCTCCGAGTCCCATGAGCTTGCGTCTGTTCGGGACTTTTGGGAACGCATGATAGTCTATTGATGTCGGCGACAGCAGAGGATACGCACTAAATCGTTTCAAGACAGCTAAACAATTTGCATGAATCTGGCAGGAATGCGAGGAAATGTGTAGAAATGATAAAAACGGAAGGGGAATGTAGTAATGAACCTAAAGGAAGCCTTTCAGGCGCAGAACAAAATCGGCGAGTTGATGTCGTATATCAACCGCTATCTGTCCGACGCGGACAATGTGATGACCATCACGGAGAAGCACCTCCGCAGCAAGGCTCTGGCGGGGCAGCAGGATGACACCGTGGATGTCAGCCGGAAAGCTGACGAGGGATTCGATGTTGGGCGGCTCCTTGCCATCTGGCAGGAACTTATGGAGGAGAAGGAGCGCCTGGGCGCGGCTATCGGCAAAGCCAAGGTGGGCATGGCCTTTAACCTCGATGCGGCAGTAGATGCCAACAAGAGCCGCCGTGCGTTCCTCTCAATGTTGCAGGAACTGGCAAACCGCAAAAGTTCCCATGAACTCAAAAAAGGCGAGGGACGGGGCTATGTTTTTAACAACGACGGCAACCAGACCTCCTATTGCTACGACATTGACCGTATCATGACCATCGACTACGACCGGAACAAGGTTCGCGCCATGGTCAAGGAACTGAACCGTGCTTCGGATGAGGTGTCCATCAAGATAGATGAGGCTCTGCTTCAAACACAGGTGGACTATGCGCCGAAATTAGACCTTGCCGGAGAGAATCGCTTTATCCTTGAGGAATTGATGGAGAAGTAAGAGCCGAGCGGCATTCCCGACGGGACTAGCTTCGCGTCGCAGCCGCTTGAGCAGGGACAGGCAACGAAGGGACTTCGGTTCAGGTGTGGATGAACTATGAGCCCACACAAAATACGAAAAGAATGGCTAAAAGCCGTTTCGATAATGATGAGATGGAGGCATAGAGAGCCTTGTGAGCATTTGGCTCGAAATCTCTACCGCCAATACGTATCATTGACATCGCGCTTGCGTCATTCGTCCTTGCGTTATACCGATATTTCGGACAGACACCAATTCGTGGCTACGCTTCGTCGATTTGAAAATGCTCCCTTGATGGGAGCGCAAAAATAACGATTGCGCCATTCGCACCTGCAATAGCATGAGCGAATGGCAATAGGAGAAACTTTGGTGGCTGTCTCTGCTCAAACAGCTGATGAACCTTAACGATGGATTAAAATAGCCGTTCACCATCTATCAAAATGAATATGCAAAATGATTCTTGCAGCAATGGCACTTGATTCATGGAGCGTAGGACATAGTTTTCTTTTGAATCACGCCAAAAGCGTGAGTGGCGAAGCTCGCCCAAAATTAAAGTGGAGGATTTGGGATGTATTATGTTATTCAAGTTTCTCCGAATGAAGAACGAAAAACCGTTCAGCTTATTAAAAACGCCATTTCAAGAGAACTATGCACTGAGTGTTTTTTTCCTATGAGAAATATTCGACGTAAGATTCGTGGAGAGTTAATGGATATCCGTGAAAAATTGTTTCCCGGATATGTGTTTGTGGAATCGGATAATCCGAAGAAGCTTTATGAAGAAATAAAGAAAATTCCCCGTCTAACCAAGTTATTGGGTGTCTATTATGATGAAACTGACGGGGAGTTTGATTTTGTTGAACTTCCAACGCATGAAATAGCTTGGCTGACTCAAATAATCTCTGTTGACGATGATAAAACCGTACCGTTATCCCAAGTAACAGTTGATGCACATGGAAATATTCAAATCGTATCGGGAGTGCTGAGGTATTTGGCAGATCGTGTAATAAAGTTCGATTTACACAAACGGATAGCCAAAGTTCAAGTGAAATTTCAGGGAAAACCGATTGTTTTGCATTTGGGAATAGAGATATATAGTTAGAAGGATGTGTCTTGCGCTTTTTTATGGAATCGTGGGTAATAATTGAATTAACAATAACCTTTGCCTAAATTGCAAAGATAGCTGTATTTGATAAATGAAATTTGAAGCCTTAATCAGTTAAAATCAGAATAAGCGGTTAGGAGGTGTTGTCTGGTGGGATTATTAGATGAAATAGTAGGGGACATCGTGTATATAGCGAAAAAAGAAGCAAAAAAAGCTATTATAGACGGTCTAAGACAAGAATTTGGTCGAACCGATACAAATGTTCCTTTTCGTAGAGAATATCAACCCTCTGGTAATCCTCGGCGAAATACACGAACAGTCGATGAATTTCGTATGACTTCAAATCAAAACCGCGACTATCAACATCGAAACGATAATTTGCCCAATGATGTAAAGGGGGGAAATAGTGTGGCGGAGGATATTACGCAGAACAGCGAAATCACCCAGTATCAAAATACAGCTAAGGCGCTCTGCATAAAGTCAAATGACAAAAACAATCGCTCCAACTATCTTCAAAAAAATAAGACTGATTTGCTTCAGAAATATCCTGGATTGGGGATGGCAGATGCCGTTGCCGCCGATTTTTTCGATGAGATTATAAAAAAGGTTTTCATAGATGGAATCGCTCAGGACACTTTTGTTCGTAATTATACTTTTGGCGAAAGCAATACAAAATATCCAAAATTGGCGATAAGATACAAACGGATTCCTCACGATTATTTGACTAATGCCCTTCCAATGAATAAAACTTTGCTGTTCAAAGGCTATGTAAGCGGCGATTATTTTATTGTCGATGACGTATCGGAGCAATACGATGAAGATTTGCTTTCCTATGAAGTACCATGCCGAATTACCCGTTTCGATGATGGCACTAGTGTAAAACCTCGTTCAAAAATTTAATAATAGTCATGCCATGGCGACCTA
>CALGGN010000012.1 GCA_937915915.1 uncultured Selenomonas sp.
AAGGGGGCGGACATAGCAAGTACATCATACATCCATCCAGTTTCACGGATTCAGGAATTTATTACCCCTTGTATTCTCCAGCCTTAAAAACGTTCATCCATTGCAGCACGATATCGTCTTTGTTTAACTCGATAAATGTCAACATAGCCTTCAAATCCTTGCTCGGTATGTGGCTATTGTTATGTGCAAGTTCAATGCCGTCTTCTTTGATCCATATCTTTGTGGCATCTTTTTGAGGATCGCCCTTTGACACATGTACATGAATCGGTTCTTTACCATCGCCAATCCAAAAATAAATGCAATATCCCAAGTAATCAGCAAGAGCCTTCGGCACGAATATTCCCCCTTGCCATGTCCCAAATTGCTATGGCATTGTTGATTAAAAATTTTTTAATTTTTATTAACTCTATTTCGGGAAACCCATAAGCATGCGTGCAATAATTCGCAGGCAACAGGAAACGAGCGTATGCTTCTGCATCATTTTCTTTTTCAACCCTGATTTCTACGTGTTCACAGCCATGATTGTCATGATACAGGTTCATAATATGTATCAGGACATTTCCACTATCACGATAGAGTTTACAATACTCCATTTTCAATTCTCCTTTACAGCATTCCTCTCAATTTCACCAATTCACCAGAAAGCTCCTGTTGCAACGCCTCGATCTCGCCCATCAGTTCCTTCGTACTTGGATACTCCACTTTTTGATACATGATTCTCAATATATCCTTTTTACGCCGCCTTCACTGCATTTGCGTTGATGCTTTCAATGGTTTTTCGGATGCCGTGCCAGACAGCCGGGTCCGTAAAGATTTCCCCGATGCTGCCCTGATCCTTGAACGGTGCCTCTTGAAGCACCGACAAATCCTTCATCATGCCGTTGTGCACGATATACTCCACCACCTGATTGACGAAATAAATCTGCTGGCTGTCCAGTTTCGTCTCATCCAGAAACTCCGCGAATGCGTCCTTGGCCGCCTTCATGTCCAAACCAACGATTTCCCGCACAAATTCCCCCAAGGGTTTTTCTCCATATTCTTCCTCATACTCCTGTCGTGTGCCGACATCGTTCCAAAGGATTTCTTCCAAATCCTTGATGTCGGATGTGGTCAGCGGCACATTGCCCTTCAGTTTGGCAATCGCCGCATGGTCCTGATGCTGTCGGACATAGTACTCTGCCTTGGCTTTGTAGTTTTTGAGATCGTCGTTTTCCAGTTCTGATTCTCTCCATTGGACGGAAAGCACCTGATCGGCAAAGTCCGTCTCATAAGTCATTTGCGTACGGGGGATGTACTTCATCAGGTTCCGCAGTTTCTCGCGGATGTGCTCGAACTCATTGATTTCTGCATGTTCCAAATAATCCGTATGCAGCACTTTTTCTATCAGTTCCGATTGCATCCGGATTTCAGGGATGTTGGCAACCTTGGCAATGGCGGCGACCTTTTTCCGCAGGTCGCTTCTGGCCTTTTTGTAGGTCTTGCCGACCAAATAGGCAAGCTCGATGCCATACATCAGCGCGTCAAAGCGCAGTGCAGAGGCATCGTCCTTTTCCAGTTCCATCAGCGGCGCCAATTTTTCCCTGACCGCCAGCGTATCTTCATACACCAGCGGCGAATAGTTGCTTGATGCGGCATACTGATCCACATACCTCAGATGCTGCCGTACCGCAAAATTTTCACGGTTCAGGGCGCTGACCTTTTGGGACATTTCCTCCACCAGAGAATTGCGGAACGCTATCAAAGGCTCCGTTTGATAGTCCAAATCCTGAAGCTTGAATGCAATCTCGAACTGCAAGCTGAAAATGGCGCCCTGAATGGGCAGTGTGTTCGTTGCGGCGCGTCCCTTGTTCATGCGGAAGAACTCAAAGTTTCCGCAGAAATCAAAGATGTAGAACTTTTCCTTGTCCAAACCGTCCATCAATCCGGGGCAGAGACGCGTGCCGCGTCCAATCATCTGCCAGAACTTGGCCTTGCTCATGACTCGCTTGAAAAATACCAGATTCAAGACCTCCGGGATGTCGATGCCTGTGTCCAGCATGTCCACTGAAATGGCAATCTGCGGCATCTTGTCGGGTTCAGAAAACTCGTCAATGGCGCTCTGGGCATAGTTCGTATAATTGTCGATTACCTTTGCATAGTCCACCAGATGTGGATATTCCTTTCCGAAAACTTTCAGAATCGCTTCCGCGTGACGGTGGTTCTTGGCAAAAATGATGGTTTTGCCCAGTGTGCTGCCATAGTCGATTTTCAGCCCGTACTCCATCAGGGTGTGCAGCACTTCCCGGATGGTGTCTTCATTGAACAACCACTCGTTGAGGGCAGAGGAGGCAATCCGTTCGGGCAGTTCCCCATGCTCATCTTCAAAGGTGTCTTCGTAGACCTGCTTTTCCTCTTCAGAAAGTTCATCGTAGACAATTCCTTGTTGGATGAATTTGAGCACCGTCTCCACGGAGAGAAAGTCTACCAAATATCCGTCCCGTACCGCTTGGGCCAGTTCATAGCCGTAGGTCGGTACGCCGTTTTCCAGTTCAAAGATAGAATATGTATTCTTGTCAATATCGTCCTTGGGGGTGGCGGTGAGTCCGATCAAGGGGGCGTCGAAATAGTTGAAGATATCCCTGTACTTGTTGTAGATGGATCGGTGCGCCTCGTCGCAGATGACTAGGTCAAAGTGTCCGCAGGAGAACAGCTTTCCCTCGGCATCGCGCACTTCGTCGATGCAGTTCATCATTGTCTGATAGGTGGAAAAAACGCCGTGAGCCGTATAGTTGTCTTTCTCCTCGCAAAGGTTCGTCACGGAAAAATCCGGAAGCAGATTCACAAAACTCCGTTTGGCTTGCGTGACCAGAGAATTCCGATCGGCCAGAAACAGAATGTTCCTCACCCATCCCTGATTCAAAAGGACCTTGCACAAGGCGATGACCGTTCGCGTCTTTCCGCTTCCCGTTGCCATGACAAGCAGAGCTTTCCTGCGGTTCTTTCTGCCAAAGCTGTCGCAGACAGCCTTGACGGCAGCCGTCTGGTAGTATCTGCCCGCAATGTTTCGATCCACCATGACATTTTTCAGGCCGGATCGCATCTTTTGCAGATTCATGAGCTTTTCCAGATCCCGTTTGGAGTAAATGGCTGCAACTTTTCGCTCCGGATATTGGTTGTCCACGATATGGGTGTCGAATCCGTTGGTGAGGAATACCACCGGACGGAAACCCTGCCGCTTCTCAATGATATCCGCATACAATTTTGCCTGCTGTCTGCCCTTGGACACGTCCACACAAGTGCGTTTCGCCTCAATCATCGCAAGAATGCGCCCGTCATCTCCGGTCAGTACATAATCAACGAATCCGACACCGGATTTGTTGGGCATAGAGGGGAGCTCATATTCATTGAACCAATTTTTCCCCTCCGTCCATCCGGCATCCTCCAGCATGGCATCAATATAAAGCTTGCGGGTTTTGAACTCGGACAGTTCCAAGGGCTTTGTGACATAGGTTTCCCGCTGCTCCTTGCGCCGAGCCGTCAGTTCTTCCCGAAGAGCGGCATTTTCCCGCATCAGTTCGTCCAGCTTCAACTCTGCTTCGGATTTCCTTTTCGATATCTCGGCAGGCGTTTCCTGCTCCAGCAGCGAGGGATCAAAAGGCTTTTCCCGATAATTGCTGCCGTAGCAGTAGGACACGAAATCCAAGAAAAGATAGAGATTTTCCAAGCACAGCGCAGCCTGCTCCTTGGAAATCTTCTTGCCCATGTGGGCAGCATTGTTTCCCATCTTCCGAACGAAGTCCATACGCCGGAACAAATCTTCGTCCACAATGCTTCGGAAGTCCTCCCCGTTCATCAGGCTGACCAAGGTGTCCTGATAGGGCATAGCCAGAGCGCTGTCCACGGAGTACATCCACTTGACGGCGCACTCCATCGCCTTGCGGCAGTTCATGGCACAGGCCGCAGGATCAATCCGATAGATGCGCTCCGCCGCCACAGCAGCCTCCGCAAAAACAGCAAAGTCCTTTTCTTCCGAGAAGAGGTCAAAATTTGTTCTCAAATTTCCCACATTCTTTCTTTTCATCGAGCAGCAGGGTACTGGGGATATTTTTTGTTCCACTCATCTATGCCACCCACCCCTTTAACGAAGTGCCTCTTTCTATCCAAAAACAATCCTGCATGAGCTTTGTTTCCAATGTCTGCAATGTGTCAATGCTACGCTGAACGGTCAATTTCGATTTGTCAAACTCAGCCTTCCCCTTGAGGGGAAGGG
>CALGGN010000013.1 GCA_937915915.1 uncultured Selenomonas sp.
GTGATGCGCCGGATGCGCTCAAACTTCTGCCCCTCTGTAGTGTAGTCCAAGGAAATCCTGCCGTCCTCCGTCATGGAGATGGTGAGACTTCGGAGCGGCTCCGAGAGCCGTTTCCGCAGGAATTTGATGTAGCGGAGAATTTCCTCCTCGGTAATTCCCGGCACATTTTTGATGGTGATGTCGATGCCGTCAATCAGCATGAAAATCCCTCCCCAAGTGTATGTGAACGAGAAAAACCGCCCGTAGGCGGCTTTCGGTGATTGTGCAGTTGTTACCAAAGGCAGGGCAGATTCTCCTCCGTCTCCCGCCAGCTGTATTCGTATGCCTTGCCCAAGATTTTCTCGTCGAAGCCGAAACGCCAGTAGGCATTGTAGAGGATATCGAAATATTGGAGGGACGGCGTTCCGAGGTTGCGCTCCTCGTGCATGATGTACGCCATGCCCTGTGTCCTTCCCACCTTCTCGCCGTTTTCTCCCGTGCGTACGGCTCGGATTGTCCGCTTGTAGTAGAAGGAGGGGAATCCCTCGTAGCGGTCGAGCCGCATCTCGTCAGCCGCCGAGATGCGCCAAAGGAGAATCGGCACGGTGCAGCCTTTCTCCCTCTCGATGGTGGCGTAGGCTCCCGTCTTGCTCCCCTTGAACATCAGCCGCCAGTTTTCGAGGATTCCCGTCCCCAAAAGCTCCGCCTCCGGGCAACGGTGCTTCATCTGCTCCGTATCCATGTTGCTCCCGTAAGCGATGTAAATTTTGGATTTCATTTTTACCATTCCTTTCCGCTCTCGAAGAAACATCCACTCGCCAAGGAATCACTTGGCTTCTACCACCCCAAGCCCGCCATCCGGCGGGTGGGTTGGGTTTTGGTGCTTAGTGGGTGCTTCTGCCAAAGCGGAAGGCTGCGTCCCCGGCAAGGTTTCTCGTGAGGATGTCCCGCGCCGTTGCGAACTCTTCGCCGATGAATCCCATCCGCATCAGCCAAGTCCTCATCGCGAATTTCGGATTCTCGTGCTGGGGTTCTTTCGGGCTTGCGGTCTTGATGTCCTTCGCCATCTGGGAAAGGGCGAGGCAAAGCTGGATGTAGCTTTTCAATTCTCCGCCGTGCAAACCGCCCTTGCGCTCCGCCGTGGGGTTGGCGAATTGGAAAAGCCGGAATTCAATCGTGCCTTTCGTGAAGGTCGCATGGTAATTGAGGCAATGGTATCTCGACTGGTTGTAATGTTGGTTCCTTCCGTTGTCGGCGTAGTGTCCTTCGTACCAAATGTCGGCAAGTTTCTCCATCGTCTTGGGCTTTTCCTTGTTGAGCCGTCCGAGGAAGTTTTTGTCTACCGTCTGGCAGTAGCGTCCGATGCGGCTCTGGTCAATCCTCATGGCGGCAATCAGGAGGCTTTCGTGGCTTGCCATCAGGTTGGCAAGGTTGCGGAGGGTTTGCGGCGTGTGGTCGGCTTTGCCGATGTGGATGTGGACTCCGCACATATGGTCGGGGTTGCTTTTCGCTCCCTCGTGCCGCAGCCGCCGGAGGAGTTCCTGCAAGGTTTCGATGTCGGCGTAGGTCAAAATCGGCGTGACCAATTCGGTCTGTTCGCTGTTGCTCCGCGCCTTGATGCTCACGTCCCGCTGGAATTTCCACTCGCGGCCTTCGCCGTCCCATGCGCTGTAGGTGTAGTACCCGTTGCGGCTTGCCGTGTCCTCGCAGCGTCCCGTCCCGAAGAAGTCGGCGGCAATCTTGGCTGCCTTGTGGCGGCTGATGTTGTACATCTCGATTTCCACCCCGATGGTCTGGTTCTTCATGCTCTCAATCTGCCGTGCGGTGTTCTCTTTCATTTTCGTTTGCCCCTTTCGCTTTATCCCCTGCGCCGCTTGGCGCGCCGTGTGTTTTCCTGCTTGCACTTACATATATCACTCTAACGAGAACAATTATCAAGTGTTATTTTGTGTATACACAGCGGATTTTTGTATTTTTTCCAAGGGAATCTGCCGCCGAGGCCGGCGAGTGAAAGCGGTTCATAACCGCACCGAGAAGTCAAGGGGGTGCGTCAAGTATACTTGAGCCGATTGGCGGTTCATACATTCGGCGGGAAGTCAAGCCTCCCGTCAAGTATACAATCCGGCTACTTTTCCGCAGGCATCTCGCCCGTCAGAATGAAGTGTACATAAGCCTTGCGGCTCTCCTCGATGAAGTTCACCAGCTCGTAGCAGCCGCTGTCAAAGGCAATCCGCTGGACGGCGTTGGTATCGAGCATGTTGGTCTTGCCGGACGCGCGAACCGCCATCAATTCCTCCAAAACCTTCTCATTCATTGTGTGCCTCCTTCACGATGCGGAAATCGTCAACTTCTGGGATAAGGCTGAGGGACGAGCCGTTTTGCCAGCGGCAAAGTATACTTCCGGCATCGTCTACGCCCCAAACCGTCCCCAATGTCCCGGCGGGAGGTGCTTGGGCATCTACCATAGAAATCAACTCCACCACCGTCCCTGCCGGGTATTTTTCACGGAGTCGTTCAATCTCCGCCCTGCTCGGCAACTTCATCGTGAGCCGCCTCCTTCCGATGTCCGTCCTTCCAAGAGGAATTCCCGCTGAGATTCTGCAGGAGAATCTTGCGGCTGGTCTTGTACTCGTTGCCGATAAGCCCCAGCCGCAGGAGGAAGCAGCGGAAGGCGTACTTCTCGTTCTCGTAGGCTTTGGGCTTTGCCGTGACCCGTTTCTGATTCCGCGCCATCTCGCACAGCTTGCCGATGAAGTCTTGGCAAGCCTTGGAAGATTCCGGCGTGACTTCGCCGTGCAGCCAGTGGAAGGTGATGCGGTCACCCTCGAGGGTGTAGCTTGCCTCCTCGATGCCGAAAGCCTTTCTGATGAGATTGCCTTTGCTCGTGAGCAGCCCATCCAGATTGTCGAGCGCCGCTGCCGTGAAGGATTCCCTCGGCAAGCTGACGGAAAGGCTGATGGGTTCGTCTGCCGTGGTTTCTCCCGGCTTGTCCTCCGGCGCACCCTCGGCGTCGGTCATGGCGGCGATGTCCTCCTGCGCCTCTACCTCTGCTTCGCTACGGATGTGAGCCTCTAAAGGCTGAAGCCTAAGCGGCTCATCATCGCATTCAAATCCCGCCTGCGCCAAAGTCTCAAGCACACGCTCCACCAATTTGGTGTCGGTGCGCTCATCGAAAATCAATGCGCCGTGGCGGTCAATCTCGAAGTCTCCCACTCGGTAGGAGCAGGACGGCACTCCGAGATACTTGATTTCCCAACCGCCCAATGCCTCGCTGACCTTCTTCACCAGTTCCTTGCGGCGTGCGCCCGTCACGTTGTAGTTGACAGTCATTTTGAAAACCTCCCTCGCTTTGTGTGGTTATGCCCGCCGAGCCTTGTCCTGCCCGGCGTAGTGACATATTCCCGTAAAGCGGGGGAATAGTCAACGGGTATGTGGAAATAAAGATTGTATACAAGACAGCCTCAATGCTCCACGCCAAGGTAGGAGAGAATCTTCTCCATGCCCAGCTCATCCATGCAGTATCTGTAGATTTTCGGATGGGTCATTTTCATCCTCTGGAACTTGTTTGGCTTTTCCAAGTGGCAAGCGATAAGGCAATACATACAGCCCGTCCGCTTGGCTCCCGTGGTTTGGAGCTTGCCGTTTTTTTCCACGATGTCCCCGTAGACTTCCGGGATATGGAGATTGTTTTCCAATACCATATTGAAGGACATCATGGTCTGTCCAAAAACTCAGTGGCTTGCAATTCGGCTGCTTGGCATCGTAGGCATTGCATCCCGTCCGAATCCAAACCATCTTCCTTCGGTGGCTCTCACTTGCCATAATGCCCATGATTGGCATACGCCCCGTTTCCTTCTGGTAGCGGTCAAGCGGTCGTTTCTTCATATAGGTACAGCACTTGTGGCTGACCTCGAAGGGAGCGTCCAAGAGATGCCGCCACTTCACATATCGGCTTTTCTTGAATTCGGAGAGTGTGCCATCTTTGTTGATGCCGTTTAACCTTTGAATCGCCCATTCGCTACCTCGTTTGGCGTAGTAAATGGTGAGAGCCACATCTTTGCCGGGATAAACCCAGCCGTATTTCTCGATGATTTCCCGAAAATTCATTTCCGGCTTCAGCACCGTCACATTTGCTGTGGATAGCGCATGACTTCGCACCTCCGGGAATTCCAAGCCCGTATCGCAGAAAACGGCAGGAACATTGGGATAGAGGGAGCGGACAATGTGCAGAAGCAGACTCGAATCCTTGCCTCCGCTAAAACTGACATAAACATTGCCGTCCCAATGCTCGTACCATTCCCGTATGCGCTGTTTTGTGAGTGTAACTTTGGCGTGAAGGGGCAGGGATTGCTTTTGAATCAGTTCGTCTATGGTGTGTTTGTTTTGCATGGCTCTGCCTCCTTTGCGAAATGGGCGATGCCGAAAAGCACATAAAATACAATTCCGAGATAACAGCCATTCCCCCACATACGGTATTCGGCAGAATCCGTGTGAGGATTTTTGAGCCACTTGCGGATTTGGTTGTCCGTCTTGGGCTTTTTCGCCGTCCCCATGATTTTTCGGTGAGTTTCAAAAACCTCTCGCCAAAAATCCATTTCTTCGGCAGTAGGATTTTCCGTGCCGAGGTCACTGCACCACCAATCCGGGAAACCTTGAAGTCTCGCACATTCCGTGGGCGTGAGCCTACGCACGGCATAGCCTTGTTGCACCGCTCCCGGACCTCTCGCCGTCATCGGTGGCTGTAACTCCTCGTCGATGGACGGCGCAAACTTGGCATTTACTCCGGCATTGAACACATCGCGCCCAATTCCACAGCAGACGGCGGCAGGGTCTTTGTAGTCCCGTGACATTAGTGTTGGGGACTTCTCCTGCTCCACTTGGGTGTAGCCGCCGGTGGTCATGGCGAATGCCGTTTTCTCCACAATCGCCAGCCCTCCTTGGTTTCTGTCGGGCGTTACGCCGCCTGTGTCCAAGCAACGGGACACATCCGTTTCGTAGATATTGTGGCGGGCGTTTTTCGTTCCTACCGAAGTGAGCCGCACATCCACGGTGGTGACCACGGCATTGAAATTATCCTTGTCCGGCATCCGCTGATTTCCTCCGGCATTGTTCGCCGTGAGAGTCCCGGCAACTTCGCCGCCATCCCAATACTTTGTCACCAACGGCTGATTGTTCCCGCCCGCGCCGTAGGTTTGGGAGATGGTGGGCGCAACATCGAGAGGTCCGTTGTACCTCGCATCTTGGGCATGACTCTCGAAAATCAAGGGCGGGTGATGGGATTCGGCGCGGAGGGTGTTGGTGCGTTCCTCCGTCACGTCCATGCGGTTGCCGCCTTGGTCGTTGAGGACAGCGGGGATTACTCTCGCTCGAAGTGTGGGCGACTTCTCCACCTCGTAGCCGATACCTCGGCTCTTTGCGGAGTGTTCCGTGCAGAATCCCGCCGTCACATCCCCGCTTGCCGTTCCAATGCCAGACGCAAGACTTCCGGCAGGGATTTGCCACGAGCGGAAGCACGACGGAGAATCCCCAAACAGGCTCTCGGTGTCAAATAGTATTTTTCCGGCACATCGGCCTCCAAAATCTGCGACAACATAGCAACGGCGCCGCCGCTGTGGAACTCCCCAGCCCTGCGAGTCCATGCACCTGTACGCAACGCTCCATCCGTCTCCCATGAGAATGTCGGCGTAAGGCCAGCCGTTCTTGTCAGGCAAAGGCACCGGGGGACTCTCCGGCTCTTTGATGCGGACGATTTCCGTGAGGACGGTCTGGAAGTCGTTGTTGCCGTCTTTGCCGGAGGAGAAAATCCCGGCGACGTTCTCCCAGACGATGAATCTTGGGTATCTGCCATCGGTTGCACACCTCATTTCTTTTATGACTCGGATAGCCTCGAAGAAGAGCGATGACCGCTTGCCGTGTATGCCAGCCCGTAGCCCTGCTAACGAGCAGTCTTGACACGGGCTGCCGAAGGTTATGATGTCCACCGGCTCTATCTCGCCGCCGTTCATCTCGTGTATGTCCCCGTAATGCTTGACGAAGGGCAGCCGCTTGGTGGTCAC
>CALGGN010000014.1 GCA_937915915.1 uncultured Selenomonas sp.
TACAAACAGACTACAATCATATCCTGTTTATCGCGTCAACAAGCTGCTGGATTGTCTTGTGGGTGTAGACACGGTTCGTGATATCCTTGGATGTGTGTCCGAGAATCTGCTGCCGGATTTTGAGCGGTATGTCTGCGTCGTCCATCAAGGTGGCGCAGGTGTGTCTGCCGTCATGAGGAAGATGGCTGGAAAGAATGTTATTGCGCTTCCATGCGTACAGCAGTGTACGATATATCATGCGGTCTTCCGAGAGGTACGATACCACGAGCGGATAGATTTTCTCTGCAATCGGTATCGCTCTGTTTTTCCCTGCTTCCGTTTTCACTCCACCAATCAAGTACCTTTCGTCAAGTTTTACGTTTTCTTTCTTTACCTCCAGCAGCTCTGTAGGGCGCATTCCGGTGTAGCAGAGTATGAGCGCGATCCTGACGATGGGATCGTCCTGCATCGTCCATAGCTGCTTCAGTTCCTCTTTTGTGAATGGCTTGTGGATGTCGCTCTGCACCTGTTTCGGAAGCTCCACAAGCGCGGCGTAGTTGGTGGTGATCAGTTCCTGGTCGATGGCGTACTTTGACATTTGGGTGCACAGCGTCTTGATTCTCCGCGCGGTCACGAATCCTTTCTCCAGTGTGTCTATCACGCCTTGGATGTGACGTTTCCGATCTGCGAATGTCATATCGTGGAGCGGCTGCGCGTGCTGATAGGCCGATGTGTATTGAAACGGTATCTTTTCGCCCTTGAACTTCACTTTCGCCCAGCGTTCGTAGAGTTCCGCGAATGTGATGTCATGGGCTGCGAGGTCAAACGGATTCTGTGCGTAGTCGGAGAGGGCTTTCATTGCTTCCTGCCTTGTGCGATAATAGCCAAGGTATTTTTTTACTTGCTTTCCCTCCGGCGTCCATTCGACCGTGATTCTTGCTGCGTATGGCTTTCGCCGTTTTCCCGCCAGTTTGCTCACGGAGCCGTACCCGTTTGGCAGCTTCATCGTATGCGGACAGGAGACCTCGACCTCTATAGGTCGGGGAGGAATGCCCGCCTCACCTCTCTTTCTTAAATGTACGAAACCAGAACCGCCTTGCGGCACTCGATTCGGTGGATTCTCTTGCAGGAAATACCTGCGCTTATCTTGTGCCCTCCTTTGTGATGTGGTATACTTATCCCATGCGTAAGCCCCTAACGTCACTGACAGGCTACGGGGCAAGTCAGGAGTCTCATAGCGGCGACTTAACACAGCCCATGCGCTTGCAAAGTGTTCGGAGCGCAACACAATCCAAGCCCCGCAGACGTGCGGGGTTTTGTGTTGCCCTTGACAATCCCGAATTTGTAGCCTATCATGAAGGTAGTTTCAGTGCTACATGCGAGCCTACACGTGGAGACCAGGCTAGGCGTGTATACGGATACCGCAAGGTCCGATGACTGCTTGCGGAGGCTCTTCCTAAGTCTGAGGCAGCCCAGCCAATAGGAGGATTTTCAAACCACGCAAAAAGCGTCTGCCAACCGGTGCAGGCGCTTTTTGTTGACTAAAAACGAACGAAAAAAATTGGCTTAGTCAAAGGTTCAATCAAGGAATGTTCCCTCAAAAATGCAGTGTTTTGCGGTCTTGGATTCGCGAAACCTCAAAATCCTTTATTTTTGCATTTAAGTTTCTTATGGGTGTTGCGTTTTTTGCAATACCCTTGTTTCGAGGAAAGTCAATCTTCGTAGTGACCTTTGCAGGAAATGACAGTAATGAGGTCGGCAGACACCTCATAGACAAGGCGGTTAGTACTATCTATTCTTCTGCTGTATTGTCCTTTAATGTGGCGCAGCTTTTCTGGTTTTCCGATTCCATTCATGGCTCCGTCTCTTTCGATGCTTTTCAAAAGGTCGTTTATTTTCAGAAGCGTTTCTCTGCTCGTCTGCTGCCAGTATTTGTAATCTTCCCAACCATCGCCAGCAAAGCACACTTTCCTCATTTTGCCATTGCCTCCAGTTCGTCGAAGGTCTTGTAGACGACATTTCCTTGCTCTACTTGTTGGGTAGCATGATCCAATTTCGCCAGATATGCGGCATTCCTAGCAGCTTTTGCAGAGGCATTGCGGATAAACTCTTCTGCGGTCGTGTTGCTGGCATTTGCCTGTGCCTCAATCAATGCCATATCGGCAGGGCTAAAATCTATTGTGATTGACATTAAAATCCCTCCACTTTATCAATCTTCGTAGTGGCCTTTGCAGGAAATGATATGAACATCGCCATTATTGTCAACGCCGTAGACGAGACGGTTCCCATGGTCAATATGACGGCTCCATCCGTTGAGGTATTTGAGACGCTCCGGTTTGCCCAAACCTTTTTCCGGCCCGTTACGATGAATGTCCTGTATCAGTTTGTAAATCTTACCTGCGGTCTTTCTGTCATTCTGTATCCAGTACATCAGATCGGCAAGGGCGGCATCTTCGAAATTAGTTCCCATAGACCATCTGCCTCAATTCTTCATCAGTGAAATGTGTGAATTTCCCCTCCTCCATCTGCTTGAATCCCTTATCAAGCTTCGCCAGATAGGCAGCATTGCGGGCGGCTTTCATGATAGCGTCATGGGAAAACTGCTCCACGCTGACATTCCCTTCCGCCGCCTGTGTCTGTAATAT
Source organism: uncultured Selenomonas sp. (assembly GCA_937915915.1). Taxonomy (GTDB): domain Bacteria; phylum Bacillota; class Negativicutes; order Selenomonadales; family Selenomonadaceae; genus UBA9786. Next base: position 2,625 of record CALGGN010000014.1, read on the forward strand.
CTGCATATCGTCGGGGCTGAAATCAATCGTGATTGACATAATGATTCTTCCTCCCTTGTCCTCACTTGAGCCAGACGGCGGCAACTATGGCGCCTATCCCTATGACGATCGCGAACATCAGTGTTTGTATGTGGCGGTTGCTATCCGATATGCTTGCGCGGATTTCCCTCATATCCTCCGACATCCTGCCATCGATGTGCGACATCAAGCGAGTCTCCATGCCGCGAAGTTCGCGAATATCCTGCTTGATACTGTCCATGTCGCTGGACAGCTTGTCGATATACTTGTCCTGCCAGTTCGTTGCTTCCATGACAATCCCCTCTCTCCATCTCAGATTTCGGTGCGGGTACTCCCGCTTCTATAAGCGGGAGCGGAGCACCGTCCCTCCTTTCTAAATCAAGCACAATATAAAACCAGTAAGGGTTTCCGACTTTCAAGATGTTTTAACTTTTTGCAGGATACTTCAGCGAATACTTTAGGCTCGTTGATTTTTGAAATTTTAAAGTAGCCTTTAGCACGCCGTCCTACTATGAACCATTCTTGTTTTTTATATCGCACTTTGTCGAAAAGCTGGTATCCGAGGACATATTTCGGAGTCTGGTTGAGCTTCCTGATACCGCCCCTGTTGATTTTGCACTTGTGGATTTGTCTGTTGTGCTGACGCTTCGGAATAATCAGCAGAGACTTGCCAAGATGTTCAGCGTCCAAGTTCTTCGTCACGACGAAGGCGTCGCTGGTGTGTGTTTTGGCGATATCTTTCTTCTCTCTCCAGTATTTCGTGATGTAGCCGTAGGTGCTGCAGACCTTGATGCCAGAGAATATGGATTTCAGCCGCTCCATCAGCGTTTCCCTCATGATTCCCATGAAAGAGGCATCCCTGGTGGATTTGCGCCTACGCTTTCCTGCAGACAGTTGCACCTTGCCAGTATGGTATCCCTTGTGGCAGTCCTCGCAGAGCGTGATGAGGTTGTCTGGCGCGTCACCGCCAGTCTTGCGGCTCTCCAGATGATGAACGTGGAGCCTGACTTCTTTTTTCGGTGTGCTGTGCGCCCCGCAGCAGGTGCATGTGTACCCGTCGCGGTGAAGCACATACTGCCTCACGTTGTAGTGGTCGTACTGCTCGCCGAGCTGGTAGTCTGTGCCGACGGGCAAAGGCTCACCAGACTCCATAGCTTTGAGCCTCTGCAGGTCGAACTCTGCTGTCTCGACGCGGATAGTCGAGAGAGGCAGAATCTTTGCGACCAGCCGTATCCCCTGGATGTGGTTCCATATCTTGACCTCGACAGACGGCGCAAGCCACCCCTTGCGCTTGGAATGCACCCTGTTGTCGAACCGTGACTGGCGGTAACGGGTGGTCCTGTTACGGCGGGAACGGCGCATTTCCAGACGTGACGACATAAGTTCGGTCACATCGTTCCTCGGGCGGAGCTCCGCCACGAATATCTCTTTCTTTTCGGTCGTCGCCGACAGCCCGACATGCTTGCTGCCTGCGTCCACACCGAGCGTGATTTCCTGTGTATAGGTCTTGCTCGTACCCGTCAGCCGTATGGTGAACGGGGTTCTTTTGACAACCTTTGCTTTCCCAGATTTCAGGAGCAGCCGCACCTTTGCATGGTTCTCGGTCGGCATTATCGGTTGTCCATTCTTGCTCAGCACATAGACCATGGCACGGCCTCCTTTCTTGAGAAATGATTCCCCCTATCGAAGCAGGGGATGACTCGTCCCGAAGGACGGTAAGTTGTCCGTAGCCAATGTTATCCCAAGGTTTGTATGCTTGCAGCACTGTCCCTTTCTCCCAGGACTGTTTAACCACAAGCCGCAGAGCAGCGGATTCGGACTCACGTCCACTGGTGCCTATGTATTCTTGGGTAACGTAGTGCTCGAGGCACTTAGGCTAGTCAATCGGAGCCTGCTTTCGCAAGCTCCCGCCTCTATAGGCGGGAGTTATTGACCCTTTGTGCCTCTTGTACTCGACATTGTCAGCAGACTCAGCAACATGGAAATCGTCATGTTGTATATGCTCCAGTTCGTGCATATAAGCTTCCATCTGCTCCTCGCATGAGTAGCGAGTGTTCAGGATGATGGTATAGGAGCCGTCCTTGTTGGAGCGGCAGGATCCTTTGATGCCGTGAGGCAAGTCCATTCTTACGGTGGTAATATCCTCAGTCATTTTCTCCAATCATCCCTTTCAGCATTTCCATATACACTTCCATCTTTTCCGGTGGGAGTTTTTTCTTTGCATGGAACAGGGTGCGATAGTCGGGGTCGTCCTTCAACTGGTTAGCGAGTCGCAGTGTTTCAGGATCGCTGTAGTAGGAAGGAGATTCTTCTGGTTCTTTGTCTTTGCCGTAGATTGGAGTATGATTGCCATAAATCTTTCGTTTGTTACCATATATGCGCTCTGGCCTACATAAAAGGTAGTCGGTACTTACGTCGAAAAAATCTGCTATTTTATTCAACGATTCATAATCTGGGGATGTTCTTCCTGTCTCCCAACTGCCTATTGTTTGTTGTGACACTCCGATTATTTTTGAAAACTCCATCTGTGATAACCCACGTTTATTTCTCTCTTCCTTTAGTCTTTGTGGAAACACGAACACCCCTCCCTTCTCACATCCATTTTACAACATATTATAGTGAATGAAAACACATAACTGCAAAATGTAGAAAAAATTCTTGACAACTACAGTATGAAGTGATAACATAAGAAATGTAGTAACTATGTTTTGAAGTAAGGAGGGTTTCGCTTGAGAAAGAATCTATTGCAACTGCTTCGGGGAAGCGCATCACAGAACGAAATGGCATCCAAGTATGGTGTCATTCAACAAACATGGTATTCCTGGGAGAGCGGGCGTACTGTCCCGAGCAACGAAGTGATGCTGAAGATGGAAAGGGATTTTGGGATTCCGATGGAAGTTATTTTTTTTGATTCTTTTAACTACAAAACGAAGTTAGAAGAGGTAACAGCATGAAAGTCTAATGAGGTGAAACCATGAAACGAGAGGGGCGCAGGATGAATGGATTAGTTGAAATTCGCAGAAACGATGCGATAACAGACAGTATGAGGATTGCAGAAGGAACGGAGAACCAACATCATGCAGTCCAGCAAATCATAAGAAAGTACAGCGAGAAATTTGAGCGGTGGGGGAGATTGGAATTTACGCATTTGAAATGCGGAAAAAGAGGTCGCCCTGCAAAGGTGTACATTCTAAATGAAGGACAGGCTCTTTTCCTTATGACGCTTCTTGACAACAATGACATTGTCTTGGAATTCAAGGCGGAACTTGTAGATCAATTCTGCAAAATGAAAGATTTTATCCGCGAACGACAGAGTGAAGCGTGGATTGAGACACGGAAGAATGGCAAGCTGACACGCAGAAGTGAGACGGGCACCATCAAGGAGCTTGTGGAGTATGCGAAAGGGCAGGGTAGCAAACATTCCCACATGCTCTATATTACCTACTCGAAACTCGCTAACAAGATGGCAGGTATCGAAAGCCGTGACCTTGCAACGGTGAAACAGTTGAACAGCTTGGATGAAGTGGAGGGCATGATTCTTCATGTAATACGGCTGGGGATGGCAGGGAACAAGCATTACAAGGAAATCTATGCTGATTGCAAGAGACGGCTGGAATTCTGGCAGGATTGTACGTTCCGGCTTACAGCATAGGAGGTGAGACCATGAAGCGAGAGAAACTGATTGCATTTCGCGGCAAGCGCACGCAGCAGGCTATGGCCAAAGCCTACGGCGTTACCCAGCAGGCTTGGTGCCAGTGGGAGACAGGGGCAAAAACGCCTACGGTTCTCACGATGAAGCGGATCGAGCAGGAAAGCGGCATCCCGATGGAAGAAATTTTTTCGGATGTGTTCGATAACCTCAAGTTATCCGGCGAGATAGCCTGAACTGTTCTTCCTGCCGATACTCCGGTGCCAAAGATGAAAAGGCAGAGGAAAGTCTGGTGTTCTCTCTCCTCTGCCGATTCCCACATTTGTTTACCCGTGAGCCTTGCAGCGCGTATCTTCGAGTTTAACGTGCAACGGCACGGTCAACGCGCAGCCAACACCAGCTGGCCTTCTTAGGGCAAGCCTTCCTTTGGCAGCGTGGCTCTGCCGTGATTAACGCCCGTAGCTCCGGCCTCATGCACGGGAACAGGGCGGCTTCAAAAAGTGGGTCACAGGAACCACACTCCTTTCTGCCACCATGTAGGCGCAGAGTCATTATATCACGGCAGGTTTTAAATGTAAATCTTTGGCACTAGAGCATCGGCAGGAATGGAGGTTAAGATCCTGCCGATACTCCAGCACTCAAAAACAAAGGAGCCAAATTTTAAGAAAAGTATTCCCGAATGTTTCGGCTGACGGGATAGAGGGCGTAGTGCTACGTCCAGTTGTGGTAGTTGCTGCGTAGACCGCCTGC
>CALGGN010000015.1 GCA_937915915.1 uncultured Selenomonas sp.
CATCACATAAATACGGAAAGCATTTAGAACCGGCGGCAGAGTATAATGCTTATAGCGCGATTCAGCCGTATCAGAGATTTCTATGCCATATGGAATATAGACAATGCGGGCACCATTGCTCCTATAACGCATCGTCCAGTATGCCTGAGGACGATGACCCTTGTCATAAGGTGTCTGATATATCATATAATGAGGGCGAAACGCCAATACCTCTTCGGGACGAAAAAGAGAATATGAGATACCTTTCTTCTTCAAAAATGCTATGGCATTCATCATCTGTGCTGTATCGCCCGTAACCAAATCATCAATTAGAACAAAACGCACATCAAATCTTTCATCCTTTACGCAAGCTTTATAAAGAGAATCCCATGAAGGCCAAAAGGAGGGGACCTGAAAAACAAATACTAATCTTATCTGTCCATCAAATGGTGTATACCTATTCATTGCTGCACCTCATTTTGTTTCTAACACTATCTTTTCAACCCTACAAGTTTACTATATAGACTCGTACAACCGTTGCATACATTTCTACAGCTTCTTTCCCGTCAAGCCCAACATGGATACAAACTCATCCAGCCGCCAGATGTTTCTCTCATCCAACCGCATATCATAGACCAAATATCGCTTGATTTCGTGGTAAAAGAAGTCCGACATGATCACCAGCGCATCATAGTCTAGTTCTTTCAGCCTCTCCGGCTCCTGTATCCTGTAGCCGCAAAAATCCTGTCCCCAGTTTTGGGGATTGGAGTCGATGATGGCCGCAATCTCCACACCATGCTGCCAGTCCTTCTGCTCCAGATAGTAGCGACAGATGCGGCCTGTGGCATAGAGGACGATGCGGGGGACACGACGAACCGGCACCTTCAGCGCGGCCAGAATATCTTCCTTGATGCGGATGCCGCATGTTCCGTCCGCAGGGGGAAAGTTCTGCTCCAATGCCCTTCGATAGCCCAGATACTTTTCTGTTTCGCCTGCCAGCACAGCCTCCAGGAATTTTTCCATATCGCCGCCTTCAGACCCCTTGGCAAAGGATGCTGTCAGCGCCTCTATGGGCAGCGTCCATTTTTCCCTGTATTCCCTGTTTTCCATAAAGAGTATCGGCGCCCCCGTCATGGCCGCCTCCACCATGGTGCCTGTCCGGTCCAGCATGATGGCATCCGCGGATGCCAGCGCGGGACGGTAGTCATCATCCTCGCAGATCAGGACATTGGGCTGGCTGCGCAAGAGGGCCAGCAATGCCGCAGTCTTTTTGATCAGCTTGCCATCCCCCTGCACATCATAGGCCTCTATGCCATGGATGATCTTGGGATGGGGCAGGAAGATGAAAAAAACATCCTCATACCTGCCTATCGTTCCCGCAAATTCCAGGTATTCCTCAAGGTCAGGGGTAATCATCACCCGCCTGCCCTTGTCCATGATGTCCTTGGGAAAGTGCATTTTCCAGAGAACTACTTTCTTTCCTTGGGCATGGGCCTGCACTGCCTTTGGCAGCAAATCCTTCGTTCCCTCTGCCCAGTAGTCGAATTTCGGTGACCCCAAGGCCCGCACAGCCCTGAAGTTCATGCAATGCTTTCTGTACTCTTCTGCCATTCTTTCCGAGCTGGCGTAAACACGCCAAGCGTTTTCCACCACGAAGTTCTGGAAGTGGTCCCGACGGGCGGTGACGGTATCGGCAATCTCAATGCCGTAGGGAATATAAACGACCCGACAGCCCTTTTTCTTGAGACTGAGAGACAAAAGCGCCGGGGGATGGAACGTCAGGTCATAGGGACTCTGCATAAACACCACATGGGGCCGGAAAGATTCCAAGTCGAAGCCATCGGCATCTACATAGTCATAGCGCTTTTCTTCCAGAAAACTTCTGGCAGACACCATCTGGGAATGCTCAATGGCCCGCCTTGTCATCAGCGCCAGACGCACCTCCGTCCGACTGTCAGCCAGGAAGGCCTCATAAACAGACTCCCAGGAAGGCCAGAAGGAAGCGACCTCAAAGAGGAAGAGGACACGGGCCTTCTCTCCCTCTTCATAAGGAATGTAGGAATCCAGAAGCCTGCTGCCCAATTTCATTCACCTGCCAGAATGAACATCATCAAGTGGTTCAGCACCAGATGGAGGTCTTCCGCGACCTGCATATTGTCCACGTCCACATGGAGGCTGCAGTCAGCCATGCCCCTGAGCTTGCCGCCGGAGTAGCCGGTCATGGCAATGGTTTTCGCGCCCTTCTCCTTGGCATAGGCAAAAGCCCTGACCACATTCTCGGAGTTGCCGCTGCCGGAGATGCCAATGAGCACATCCCCTGCCTTCAGCTTGTTCTTCAGAGGGATGACGAAGATATCCTCATACCCGATATCATTGCCTATCGCCATCATGTTTGCCACATTGTCGCTGAGGCACTCAAAGTCGTATTTGCTTTCCTGCTCCAGGCTCACGCCCTTGTTGAAGTCGCAGACCATATGGGAGGCAGTGGAGGCGCTGCCTCCGTTGCCGCAGGTGAA
>CALGGN010000016.1 GCA_937915915.1 uncultured Selenomonas sp.
CCCGCGAGGGCCCCAAGCGGGCCGCCGCCGAGAAGGCGGGGGTCTATGTGGAGTCCTACTCCAAGACCGTCAACATGGTACTGGAGGCAGACGAGGTGCGCACAATCGCAGCCCAGCTGCTGAAGATTCAGGGAGAAAAGTCCAAGGTGGCGGTGCTGGAGGACAGCCTGCTGCAATTCACCGTGACCATCACCGCCCTAGTGGATGACAGCGGCGTGGATATGCAGAGGGCAGTCAGCAGCGACAAGAGCATCCTGTCGGAGGATGTCCGGCGCAACAATGAGCTCCAGCGGGAGTATGATGCGCTGAAACGGCAGATGGAGGAACTGAAGCGCAAGTATGAGGGGGCGGGAGAAGCCCAGCGGGCAGAGATCAAGGCGGAAGCAGCCGCCAACACCCAGCGCTTTGGTGCGGCAGAGGAACTGGAGCAGGCCAACGGCCTTTTCGCCCGGGGAGACTACACCCAGGCCCTTTCCGCCTACACCCGCGCCCTGGGTTTGAACCCACGGCTGCCGGAGGCTTACAACAACCGGGGGTTGGCCTATTACCACCTGCGGCAGTACAGCGAAGCCGTCAATGATTTCAATCAGGCGGCAGCCCTGAAGCCCAATTTCCTGCAGGCCTACAGCAACAGGGGCATGGTGCATCTGGAGCAGGGGCAGGCCGCCCAGGCCATACAGGACTGCACCCAGGCCCTCTCCATCGACTCCCGCTTTGCCCCGGCTCTCAACAACCGCGGCAGGGCCTACGTGGCGGCTGGACAGGCGGACCGCGCCCTGGGGGACTTGCAGCAGGCAGCCCGCATCATGCCCGGCAGTGCCGACATCCACAACAATCTGGGCAGCGCCTATATGATGCTGAAAAGTTACCGTGAGGCTGTGAATGAATACGGACAGGCCATCAGGCTGAACGGCAACTTTGCCGAAGCCTATTACAACCGGGCCCTGGCCTACTGCAACCTGGGCCAGTTCATGGAAGCCCTGCCGGATGCCCAGCGGGCGAAAGAACTGAACCCCGGTGACGGTGCCGCCAGCGACCTGTACAGCAGGATAAGGAGCAAACTGGGAGGCTGAGTGTGATGAAAAAACTATATCTTCTTGCTGCCGCCCTGTGCCTCCTGCTCTGCCAGCCTCAGCAGGCCCAGGCAGAGATCCTCGCCTATGAAGGGGTGGGGGAATACTACATGGAGGAGGAAAACATCTCCCTCAGCGAAGCCAAGGACAAGGCCAAGCTCATGGCAGAGGTGGCGGTGGTGGAGCAGGCCAGCGTGAAGGTAGCCAGCACCACGGAAGTGCAGAAGTCCAAGCTCACCAAGGACGAAATCGAGCTCATAGCCGCAGGTATCATCAAGGTGCAGGATGTGAAGTACAATATTTCCTCCGAGCTGGACACCCTGCTGGTGAAAGCCGTGGTGAAGGCTGAGATCGACACGGATGAGATTCCCGCATTGGTGGAGCAGGAGCTCGCCAAGCGGAAGAAAGCATGACTTTCAGTGAAAGGAGAGGTTTTCCATGACGCGGTTATTCAAGGTCCTGGCCCTGCTGGCCTTTGCCCTGGCAGCGCTCTTGCCCGGCGACGCCCAGGCAGCTATCCATGATAGCGGCCTCCCCTATGCCTCGGTGAGATACCAGGCCGACCGGGGGATAAATTACATCCTGGCTTACAACCACAAGACAAACTATGGCAGGTATGTGGTGCTGTCGGAAAGCGAGAATGTCTATTTCTCCTTCGATTTCAATCCCACTACCAAAGAGTTCACCATGTACAGTGATAACGGCTCCGTCACCGCTGTCAGGAGAATGCTGAGCTGGGACAGGATGGAGTGTCATGAAACCTCGGGGACTGACGGCATCTACACCAGGGAGAGCGATGGCAGGTACTGTCTCAATGGGGCAAGTTACAACATCTACGAACGCGCCCCCAAGGCATTCAATATCATTCTGGAAAGGAATGGGGATCTTACCTGAGAGGGAAGATATTCCTGTTGGAAGCCGCAGCCTGTGAGTCGAAAGTCTGATAGCAAAGGCAGACAGAAAACCGCCGGCTATCTTTTATGGTGGCCGGCGGTAAAATTTCAAAGAAAGTGAGGCAACTGCACCAGTTTGTGTGGTTCACCGTCACGGAGGAACGGCAGTTCTATCATTTGGGCAACTACCAAAAAGCCGTGGAATGCTTCCGGAAGGCTGTAGAGCTTGAGCCGGGGGACAAAGTTTTCCAAAGGAATCTGGAAATTGCGAAGGAGGAGCTGTAAGAGAAAAGCCGCCGTTGTTTCTGTTTGTAGTGCATGATGTGAAAGGAGAGATCATGATGTATGTTCTGAAGCTGAAAAACTTGGTAACGATGCTGCTTTTTGTGTTTGTTCTGTGCTTTTCTTGCCTTTGTTCCGCAGGAATAACCTTTCAGGCTGATGGCGGTAAGAATTTCCTATTGGATTTCAACAATAAAAACGGATGTGGTCAGTATGTGCTCTTGGATGCAAGCGGCAACATCGTATTTACGTTTGATTTTGATTCCAATTCTCAGGAATTCACCACCTACAGAGCCGATGGCTCACTGCTGGCCATCAGGAAGATGCTCAGTTGGGACAGGATGCTCCACAAGGACCAGCCTCACCATGACTTCATCGTATGCGTAAGACGCGGTGATGGCGATTACTATCGGGAAAATTACAGCAGTCCCAGCTTTTACGAGCATACGCCGAAAGCCTTCAACACCTTTTTGCAGAACAAAGAGTATTTCGACGTGAGATAAACCGGAATCATAGTGATGCAGGGAAAATCAAGCCGCCGCTTCCCAAGCGGGCAGCGGCGGCAACAAAGAATTATTCATCTTTTGAAAATCTCTTTTTGATAGCAATCAATTCCTGCTGTAATTCTGGTATGTCATCGGAAATGATTTCCCAGATGAGGTTTAGGTTCACTCCTTCGTAATCATGGACAATACGATTTCTGAGACCATAGATTTGTGCCCAGGCCATTTGGGGATTATCTGTCTTGAATTTGTCTCCGAGTCGGGTGGTCAGTTCCCCAATTTGACTGAGATTGAACACACAGGCTTCAATGAGCATATCGTTGGATTGAAACTCATCGTAGGAAATGCCTTTGCAGTATTCGCATACTTTGGTGGCGTAGCGAATCATTTTTTCGACAATGACTTTATCGCGCATAAATCTCAATCCCCGTCTGCTTGATTTCTTCGGCAATCCGTGACATTGGTTCAATATGGGTGATGTCGAGCACATCCATATCTTTGTTGTCCAAAGCCTCACGCAGTTCCTCTACAAAGCCTATGAATTTCAGCCCATGCAGATTGCTGTCAACCACTAAATCCACATCGCTGGTCTTGGTAGCCGTCCCCTTGCCATAGGAACCAAAGAGGATTGCCTGCCGAATTTGGTGGTTGACAAAAATCGGCTGTAATCTTTGCTTGATTTCATCTGTTGTAAAAATCAGCCTCGACATTTTAATGTCTCCTTTTCTTGGAATCAGTATGTCAGGTAAGGTTGCAACTATTCTTGATATTAGTATATCCTTCTCATATTTTACTGTCAACGACAGGTGTTGTCGTGTATATGGCAACGCGCAAAGGAGTGGATTCTTCATGCAGATCATATATCGGGCCCCTCTGGCAGCTTTAGGGCTGGGGGCTGCGTTTACGGTAATTTGGGGTGTGGCCGACCCCGTGGCGGCTTTGGCGGAGGTCCGCGTGATTGAGGCGGACGGGTACTATATCATGGGGGACGGGCCGGAGGAGAATGCGGCTGTTGCCAAGGA
>CALGGN010000017.1 GCA_937915915.1 uncultured Selenomonas sp.
ATCGGACGCTGACGGAGGAAAAGACGGATCTACTGGTCGGCGTTCCGGTAGCGTTCGTGCGCAGGCATGAACAGGAGCTTGGCGCCCTTTTTGCGGACGTACTGGATCAGCAAAGTGATTTCAAGGCGCTGAGCATGACGACGCGGGTGACCATGGATGTGGGGGAACGCACGAGTCTCATGAGCCGGTCGGATTCGAAGATCTATCGGATCCGGATTATGGGCTGGGCGGATATCGGACGTGACAGGGACGCGAAGGATGATGTTGTCTTCCGGCTCCATGCGGGACGGAAATTGTCCTCCAAGGATGAAGCGTTCGTGCTGCTGGATCTGATGCCGCAGGACGTGGAAGGGCGGTGGGCGCTGGGCTATCAGCGGGAGGTGTTTCCCGAGACGGATGTGTCCCTGCGCTATGATTTTTCGGATGCCGGCATGGTGGCGGCGGGCTCGAGGCGCTTCCTGAAGGACTGGATGCTCCGCTATGAATATCATTTTCGCCCGCGTTTCGGCGAAACGGGGCTCCGGTATCGGCTGCATGATTTTCTGAGCGTGGAATATGTTGTCCGACGTAAGGATAACTGGCTGCGGCTGATCGGTTTTTTTTAGGGATTTCTTTGCGAATCCAAAGGAAATTCCTTGAATAACAAATTCTTGTCTGATATAATATACATGTTTTGATTCAGTGGATTGTATCCATGAGGCATAGAGAAGGAGATTGACGAAATGGTACAGTTGGAGAAAAAGCAGGTCAAGATTATCAGCATCCTCATTGCTTTGGTATTTGTGGGCAGCGTTGTGGCGCTGGCTCTCACACAGTCGGGCGCTGGCATTGCGTCTGCGGCAGGCTCTTCCAATGTGGGAGTTGTGGATTACCGCCAGATCATGGGACAGCATCCGCAGCTGCAGACTGCGAATAATCAGATGCAGCAGGCTGTGACGGACGCACAGAAAGAGTTCGAGGAGAAATCCGCGAGCATGGGCGATCAGGAAAAGCAGGATTACTACCAGCAGACGCAGGAGCGCCTGCAGCAGAAGCAGCAGGAACTGCTTGAGCCGATCGAACAGTCCGTGCAGGATGCTGTGAAGAATGTGGCAGACGCCAAGGGTCTTGCCGTTGTACTCGATAAGAGCACGGTTGTGTATGGCGGTCAGGACATCACGCAGGATGTCATCAAGAAGCTTTCCAAGTGAGAAAGATTTCAGGGAAACACCGATGAGGGGAAAAGGTACCGAGCAGATTTGTGCTCGGTACTTTCTATGAAGGCGGCAGTTCGGGAGGTGAGCGGGCATCGGCGCACAAGACGAAAAGGCATCTTCACAGGCAGGCAGCCGTCATGTGAATGGACGCCGGAAGGCAATCTATGTGGGAGCCTTCGCCGCATTGTTCCTGATGCTGCTTGGCGCATGGGGCGTCCGCAGCATTTTGCAGCCCAGGGAGAAGCCCGTGGAGGACCGTATGGCTTCCATTGCCTTGGTGGATATCCGCAAGGCAGTGGAGGCGCACCCCGCCATGGCAGAGCTTTCGGGGCTCCAGAAAGAAGAGGAGCAGCTCAGAGGGCAGCTCAGGGAGGCGCTTTCCTACCAGCCGTCCCCCATTGCTCCTCCGTCGGTTGATGACAAGCCGTTTCAAGATGCTGTGTGGCAGAAGAATGCGCAGAATGTCATCGGCGCGGCGGCTGAGATCATGCGGGAAAAAAAGCGGGCGGCCGAGGCGTATCGCGAGGACTCGGAAGCATCCTACCGCGACAAGCGGGATGCACTGGATGCGGAATATCTGAACGCCATCCTGAATATCCAGCTCAAGCTGCAGAATCAGGACAATCTGCACTTATCGCCGGATACAGTGGCAGAGCTTGAAGCACAGCGGGACGCGCTCCAAAGCGAGCGTGGCGAGCGGCAGATGCAGCTTGCAAGGCAGTGGGAGCAGGAAATCATGGCGTATGCAGAGGAGGCAGTCCGCGAGCGCAAGGAAAAGCTTCGTTTGGAAGCGCAGGCGTCCAAGGCTGCGCTGGAGGAAGAGGCTGTCACGAAGCAGGTCGATGCGCAGACGAGAAACGCAGCGGCTATGGACGCCGCGCTGCAGGTCGCGCAGGAGCGGCAGAAAAAACGGGAGCAGATCATGGAGTCGCTGCAGAAGACGACGCAGGAGCGCATCGCGCTGGAAAGCCATATTCTCAGCGATATCGCGGGACAGGCTGCGCGTCTTGCCATTCTGCACCACTATACCATGGTGCTGGCGGATCCCGCATTTACCTTGCGGGGGAGGCTCCCTTGGCAGAAATGGCAGGGTGCCCCGCCTGAAAAATACGCCAAAGTCATCGGAATCGGCACGCCGGATCTCACCGATGAACTGGTGGAAGAAATCAAGAAATCGTTATGATACGGAAGGATATATGATATTGGGGAATTCCCGAAGGAAGGGTATTATGAAACTCAAGAGAAAAACATCGTTGCTGGCGGCAGGGCTTTTTGCCGCGATGATTTTAACGAGCGGGTGCGGCCAGGTCAAGGTCGGCTATGTGGACAATGAACGTCTGGCGCAGGCTCCGCAGCTGAAGTCCGTCATGGAGGACGGGCAAAAGAAGATGGAAGAGATCCTCCAGAAGGCGGATGAGGATTTCAAGAAGAAGGAAAATGCGACGGACGAGGATTTCCAGAAAGCGCAGATGGAGCTTCAGCAGAAGCTTGCAAGCCTCAATCAGGCATATCTGACGCAGCTTCAGCAGAAGCGAAATGCTGCGGTAGCCGATGTGGTGAAGAACAAGGATCTGGATGTCGTGATGGAAAGCTCGAAGATGGAGCCGCTGGTCATGAAGGGCGGCGTGGATATTACGGACGAAGTTCTCCAGAAGCTGCAGTGAGGATGGTAGGATAGCATGAAAAAGACACTGAAGGAATTGGCGGACTATGTGGGTGGCTATGTCGATGGCGATGCGTCCATCGAGATCACGGCGCTGGACAATATTGAGGGCGCTGTGTCGGGCTGCTTGATTTTCGCGGTGGAGCCGCATATTGAGGCGGCAAGGAAAAGCCAGGCATCCGCAGTCATGCTGTCGGAAGATGTCAAGGATTTTCCGCTGCCCACCATCCGGGTGAAGGAGCCGCGGGTTTCCTTTGCGAAGTTGCTGGATATTTTCACCCCGAGGCTGGAAATTCCTGAAGGTGTCAGTCCCAAGGCGCATATCGGGCAGGATGTCACCATCGGGGAGCATGTGAAGATCATGCCCTTTGCGGTGGTGGATGACCATGCGGTGATCGGGGACCACGTGACGATCTATCCGCACGCCTATATCGGTCAGTATACGCAGGTCGAGGAAGACACGGTGATTTATTCCAGCGCGACGATACGGGAATACTGCCACGTCGGAAAACGCTGCGTGATCCACTCTTCTGCCGTGCTTGGCGCGGATGGTTTCGGCTTCACGACGACGGACGGTGTGCATACGAAGGTGCCGCAGGTCGGCAATGTGATCCTGGAGGATGACGTGGAGGTCGGCGCCCATGTGGGCATTGACCGTGCGGCGATGGGGTCGACCATCATCGGACATGGCACGAAGATCGACAATCTCGTCCATATCGGCCATAACTGCAAGCTGGGCGCGAACTGCCTTGTGGTGGCGCAGACAGGCATCTCCGGCTCCACGATCGTGGGGGACAACGTCACGTTTGGCGGGCAGGTCGGCACGGTGGGGCATATCCGAATCGGGGGGAACTCCACCTATGCGGCGCGCTCCGGCATCATTTCCGACATGCCCGAAGGCGTGTTCTGTGCGGGATTCCCTGTGCAGTCCCATACGGAATGGCTGCGGATGCAGGCAGCGATGAAGCATCTGCCGGAACTCAGAAAGAAACTGAAGCAGATGGAAAAGCAGCTTGCGGCTATGCAGAAAGCCGGAGCCGAGAAAGAGGGGTAATAGGGTTCACCGCCTTCCCGTGAGGGAGGGCGTTCTTTTTATCGCGGAGGAACGGATGGCATCGGAAGAGGTATTGAAGCGGCTGCAGGTGCAGATCGATGGGCTTTCCCAAAGGATGCGCTATGATGCGAACGATCTGGACTATGAGACGCACTTGCAGAGAAAAAGAGAATTGCAACGGATTTTGGATGCTTTGAAACGACAGAGGAAACAGGAGGGACTTTGATGGCCAGCATAAAAAAGAAAACGATTTCTGAGATAGACGACTTGATTGTACGCTATCCTGCCCTGAGCGTGTGCAGGCAGGATCTGGGCATGGCGGTAGAACTGCTCTGTGCATGCTACCATGCAGGGCATAAGCTCATCACCTGCGGCAACGGCGGCAGTGCATCGGACGCGGAGCATATTGTGGGGGAGCTCATGAAGGGCTTTTTGCTGCCGCGCAAGCTGGATGCCGGGATGCAAAAAAAATTGGAGGAAATCTGCCCCGATGAGGCGGCATATTTCATGGAGAACCTGCAGGGCGCGCTTCCTGCTATTTCCCTTGTGAACGAGACTGCGCTCAACACGGCATTCGCCAATGACCAGGCCCCGGATCTTTCCTTTGCGCAGCAGGTCCTTGGGCTTGGAAATGCGGGGGATGTGCTGCTGGGGATCACGACATCGGGCAATTCCACGAATGTGTTGTACGCGGTTCAGATGGCGAAGGCGAAAGGAATGAAAACGATTTCTCTCGCGGGAAGGCAAGGCGGAAAAATCAAGGGCATGACGGATGTTTCCATCTGCGTGCCGGAAGACGAGACCTATCGCATCCAGGAATATCACCTGCCGGTCTACCATATGCTCTGCATAGCGGTGGAGCAGGAATTTTTCGGGTGAGAAAGAAACGAGCAGATGAATAGGGACTCTGGCTGTGTTCAAGCAAGTACTTCATCCAGTTATTTTCTGAATGGCATACTGGTTTTCATGGTGTAATAGGGGTATAATAAAATATATGTTTCTATGCAAAATTCGGAAAATAAAGGGGCTTGGATGATGGCAAACGATAAAATCACGGAAGTAGGCATCAATATCGCGGAAAAGGCCACGATGATCTGGAATGTGGCGGACATGCTGCGAGGCCCGTTCAAACCCCATGAGTACGGGCTGGTCATTCTGCCCATGACCGTGGTGAAGCGGTTCCACGACTGCCTTTTTCCCACTTGGCAGGAGGTGCAGGATGCCTATGCCAAAGTGAAGAAACTTGCCGTGATTGACGGATTTCTGACCCGCGCCTCCGGCTACCAGTTCTATAACACCAGCAAATTCAACTTTGAACGGCTGCTGTCCGACCCGGAAAACATCGAGGCGAATTTCCGTGATTATCTGGCAGGCTTTTCCGCCAATGTGCAGGATGTGCTGGCAAAGTTCGACTTCGAAAATGTCATCAAACGTATGGTAGAGAGCAACACCCTCTATCTGGTCATCAAGGAATTCAACTCCCCCAAGGGATACCTTGGCCCTGACCGCATCAGCGCCGTGGACTGCGGCTATATCTTCGAGGATTTGGTGCGGCGCTTCTCGGAATCCTTCGGCGAGGAGGCGGGAGCGCACTTCACCAGCCGCGACATCATTTACCTTATGACCGACCTTTTGCTCTCCGATGCGGATCTTGCCCATGCGGGCAATGTGACGGTATACGATATGGCCATGGGCACCAGTCAGATGCTTTCCTGCATGGAAGAACGCATTCATGCGCTGAACGCCGATACGGAAGTGACCTGCTTCGGCCAGGAATTCAATCCCTCCACCTTTGCCATTGCCAAGGCGGATATGATGATTCGCGGCGGAGATCCCGACAATATGCGGTTCGGGGACACCCTTTCCGACGACCGGTTCGAGGACTATACCTTTGAATACTGCATTTCCAACCCTCCCTTTGGCATTGACTGGAAGCGGGAGCAAAAAGCCGTGGAAAGAGAAGCCGCTTTGGGCGAACAGGGACGCTTCGCCCCGGGGCTTCCCAAAATCAGCGACGGTCAGCAGCTTTTCGTGCTGAATGGACTGTCCAAGCTTGCACCTCACGGGAAAATGGCAATCATCCAGAACGGCTCGCCCCTTTTTTCCGGCGACGCGGGCAGCGGCCCCAGCAACATCCGCCAATACATTCTGGAAAATGACTGGCTGGATGCCATTGTCCAGCTTTCCACCGACCAATTCATGAACACGGGCATCAGCACCTATATCTGGCTGCTCTGCAAGGACAAGCCCGCCCATCGTGTCGGCAAGGTGCAGCTCATTGATGCCAGCCATTGCTATGAAGCAAGGCGCAAATCCATCGGCACCAAGCGCAACGACATCACGGATGACTGCCGCGATCTCATCGTGAAGGCTTACGGAGAGTTCCGTCCGGATACCGTCTATGGAGATGCGGACGGTGTTTACTGTGAGAGCAAGATTTTCGATACGGAGGAATTCGGCTACCATAAGATCGTGGTGGAACGCCCCCAGAAAGACGAGCAAGGCAATATCATCCGCAAAAAAGGAAAGCCCGTGCCGGATGCCGCTCTGCGGGATACGGAGAACGTGCCCCTCAAGGAAGATATTGACGCATATTTCCAGAGGGAAGTCCTGCCCTATGCCCCGGATGCTTGGATTGACAAAAAGAAAACCAAGGTAGGCTATGAGATCCCCATGACAAGATATTTTTACAAATATCAGGCGCCGGAGCCTGTGGAAACCATTGCGGAAAGGATTCGGGGACTGGAGAAGGAGATTGCGGAGGAATTGGCGAAGTTGTTTTGAGAGTGAGGGGGCATTACGAAAGCCTTCCCCTTGAGGGGAAGGTGTCAGCCGTAGGCTGACGGATGAGGTGGCTATGTTTCTCGCATTGCATCCTTTCCCCGCAAGGTTGCTACACCTCATCCACCGCTACCGCGGTCCCCCTTCCCCTCAAGGGGAAGGCTTAAGTTATTGACATTGCCGACCATTTACCTGCTACTCCGCCAGCTTTTCCCACTTCTCGTACCTCGCCCGAAGCTCCGTTTCCTTCGCCGCATACGCTTCCGCGATGCTGCGGCTCCGCTCCGGGTCCATCTGCACCTCCGGCTGATTCATCTGATGCTCCAGCCCCTTCAGCTCCGCCTCGGCCATCGCGATCTCTGCCTCCGCGCGATCCAGCAGCTCCTGCCGCTTCTCGTCGCTCATATTCCGAAGCTGATTGCGCTCCGCAAGTTCCCTGCGCTCTTGCGCCTGACGCATCTTTTCCTGCCTCGCCTCATCCGTGCACTCTGCCTCCGGCTCCCGCTGCGCAGCCGCCTTTGCCGCCTGCCCCACGGGTTGTTTTTCCTGTGCCTCGGCAGCCTCTTGCTCCTCCATCGCTTTTTTCATGCGGTAATAGCTGTAATTCCC
>CALGGN010000018.1 GCA_937915915.1 uncultured Selenomonas sp.
AATGCTATCGAAATCGTGACCATCTGCTACGATGCCCGCAAGGATGCTTTTGAGGACCGGAAGGAACGGGACGGGATGCGGAAGGAACGGCTGGATGCCATCAAGACCGCAGATTTATCGCGGGGACCGAGGAATCTGTCAGAGGCTCTGCGCCAAGCCTGCCGCAAATCCATAGAAGCGCATCGGGGGGAATACCATACTTTCGTCCGTGATGGGGTGAAAAGCGTTCTGTTGGAGCATCCCCAGACGAAGTGGTCGAATATGGCCAAGGCTATCCATGAGGTTGCACCGTTGGCATCCTACGATGGAGGCAATCGTGTCTATGCTGATTCCATCAAGGAACTCTTGCAGAGCGACAGGAAGTTCAAGGATGACTGGCGGGATGCTCATGTGAAAGCGCAGTACGATGCTCGTGAAGGGAGGTGAACAGCAATGCGGGATTTCAGCAGGGAGATCGCCGAGGATGATGCTGCCTTTGAGCATCTGGAGGTCATTACCGCCGATGATGTGAATGGCGAGCCGGAGATTGCCGAAGCAGAAGAAGAGGATGCCTGATATGCAGGGGAGCCGTGCCTTGTTGTACAGCTCTCCTGTTTTCTATGTATCGAGCGAGGAGAGGAAGGTGGCGTATATGCCGGAAGAAGGAAAATGTGAGCAGCTTAGTCTGTTGTTCGATGAACTGCCCGATGCGGGGAAATCCACGAATCTCTTTGTGAGGACAACCATAAATGCAATGAAAGCACCGGAGAATGAGAAGCCGCAAGCCGATTCGGTCACAGATAAGAAACCCAAAAAGCCCAGCCGTATCGAGGATTTCGGGGAGAAAATCGGCGGGGCGAGGAAGGATGTGTATACGGCATACCTTGATATGCTGCAGATGGCAAACGAATCCGAGGTAAAGACCGTGCCCCTCTCCAAGTCCTGGCCAGCCCCCAACTACACGAAACTCTTGGACTCCGGCATGGAGCCGTGGAAGGTTCACGCCGTCCGAGCCTTGCGGGAGACGCTTCTACCCAAGCCAAGCCCACGGCATTTCGCAATCAGCCGGTGGGCAAGCTACATGACCCTTTTCCGGGATTTAGCGGTGAGCGTCTTGGAAGGCAATCTGGATGAATATGGGCTTTGCGAGGAGCTGGCAAAATTTACCGTAACAGACCGGGAACTGCCGCCGGGGTTCAAGACCAGCCGTCAGCTTCTGGCCGACCGCGCTACGGACTTAATGCTTGCCTACAAAATCCTTGGTCACGAGCGCAGTCTTGCCAAGCTGAGATTCATCGAGCGGGATGTGGACATAGAGCCTGACCCCGCGCGGAGGGTAGAGCTTCGGGAATACACGGGGAAGTACACCTACCGGGAAATCCTCTTTGCCCCCACCAGAAGGGACGCCATCCGGCAGTACAAGGAAATGGATCACTCCCGTACTGGTCGTGATTCTGACCGTGAAGCCCGGAATCCCTTCGGTATCTACCGCTGGAAAGGGCATGAGGAATACTTCATCGGACGAAAGCTGGGCAAGACTTGGCTGGAGGTGGCCACGCCCTTTGCCACGCCGGAGGAAGCCCGCGACTATATGGCCTCCCATCTGGACAGCCTGAAGGCAAAGTACGAGGAAATGAAGCAAGTCCCCTTCGAGCGTGAGAATGAGAACGCCCCACGCACCGGTACCCTGCGCAGGGAGGAGGATGTCACACCGGAACTCTTTGCCGAAACCTTCGGCTTTCGGGGCGTGGAGTTTGGCAACTGGGTGGAAAACAAGAAGCGGCAGGATGACCTCAACCAGGCATACGACGCCTTGATGGATTTATCTTCCGCACTTCATCTGCCCCCCAAGGCCATGTCCCTTTCCGGCTCTTTGGCTTTAGCTTTCGGCGCAAGGGGCAGGGGAGGAAGGCAAGCTCCCTCTGCTCATTATGAGCCAGTGCGGGTGGTCATCAACCTGACCAAAGAAGGGGGCGCGGGAAGCCTCGCCCATGAATGGCTACATGCCGTGGACAACTATTTTGCACGGCGGGACGGCGGATCCCCGGCAGCCATGATGACACAGAAAACCATGTATGCCGGAGACGTGCGGGAGGAAGTGCGCCAAGCGTTTCAGGGAATCCGGGAATGTATGCGGGGGACAGGGTATCACCATCGGTGCATGAGGCTGGACAGCCGTCGCAAGGACAGCTACTGGTCACTGCCGGAAGAAATGACGGCGAGGGCATTTGAGGCGTACATCAAGGAATCCCTGCAAGAGCAGGGCATACGGAATGATTATCTGGTGAATATCCGGGATAAGGATTCCTGGGACAAGGCTACGGGCAAGACTGACACCATGAGCGGCACCTATCCCTATCCCAGCGGCGAGGAACTGAAGCCCATCCGCAAAGCCTTTGATAACCTATTTACCACTATCCAGTTCCGAGAGCATGACCGGGGCTATGAGCTGTATTCCGCTTCGGCGGGGAATCTCTCGGAGATGATTGCTACGGCTACGGTAACACCCCAAGAAGAATTAAGCCCGGAACAGCAGACCTTGCAAGTTTTCAGCAAGGAAGTGCTGGGCATTGACCTGACCTTTTTTCATGGGGCGAAAGAACTTCACGGGCGATATGACGAGGACGGGGACAGGTTCTATGTGAATCAGGATGCGGAGGTGTCCATGGATTGGATTCTGTGGCACGAGGCATTTCACGCCATGAAGGAGCATGAGCCGGAACTCTACGCCGACCTCCTCTGCCACGCGGAAAAGACGGAGATGTTCTCCAAGGCGCAGCTGGATGGCTACCGCGCGGAGGTTCAACGTCCCGGCATGAGTGATAGCGAAGTGACGGAGGAACTGCTGGCCAATGCCTTTGCCGACCACAAGACCGCGCGGGGGCAAGAGCGGCGCATCCTTGCGCCTGCCCCCGCACTAGCACATCCTGTGCGTCGCAGGAGAATTTTGCAGGACATGGCCAAGGTCAATCCCACACTGGTTCAGCGTTTAGCGGCCTTCACCCAGAAAATCCTGCACAGCGCACAGTGGCTTTTTCATTTGAGGGAGGGGAAGTCAGCTCAGGAACTGCGGGAGAACTATCCGGGTGTCTGCTTGACGGATAGACAGTTTCGGGACTTTTCGGAGCGTATCGCAGAAAACCTGTGCAGTCTGCGGGATTGCAGGGAACAGCCGATGTTCATTTCCAAGGGCTACCGCATCCTCGCCGCCGATGGGAGGGCGTTGGCAGATAAACTGCCGGGATTGCCACGGTGTACCCACTCGCCCTTTCAATATACACCCCTGAAACAGCAGAAATTTGACCGACAAGCGGCGAAAGAACTTTTGCGCCACTACTCGCCGGAAGCCGTGGCGCGGGCTTTGCAGGAACTCAGCCCCATGGGGGAGCGGCTGGGAGGCTATGGACGGCGGCTGGTGCAGGAGACGGCAAAAACTGCGGAGCGATAAAGGAGAAACGGCTATCTGTGGCGAAAAAAAGGTTAAGATAATCTGGAGTATTTGTACGATATAAAGGACGGAGATCA
>CALGGN010000019.1 GCA_937915915.1 uncultured Selenomonas sp.
GGGCTCTCCTATGATGTGGCGCACAGCTTCATCGTGGGAGAGCCTGTTTGGTTGACATTTCTTGACATTCCCGTGGAAAGGAAATACAATGGATTTATGAATTCCGAGTATTTTACTAAGAATTAAAGGAACAGTGGCAAATTGGGAGTTTGCCGCCATAGATGGTCAGTCAAAGGAGAGTTTTATTTTATGTCAGAGCAGCTGCTGGAAATCAAGGGGCTCCATGCGGGCGTGGAGGGAAAGGAAATCCTGAAGGGTCTGGACCTCAGCCTGGGCAGGGGCGAGGTGCATGTCATTTTGGGGCCGAACGGATCGGGGAAGTCCACGCTCATGAACGTGATCATGGGGCATCCGAACTATGAGGTGACGGATGGGGAGATCCGGATGGAAGGGGAGGATATCACCGGTCTCAAGACCTTTGAGCGGGCGAGAAAGGGACTCTTTCTGTCCTTTCAGACGCCGGAGGAGATCCCGGGCATCACGGTGGAGAATATGCTGCGCACCGCGAAGCAGGCCATGACGGGGGAAAAGGTGAAGATCATCCCGTTCCGCAAGAAACTCAAGGCAATGATGGAAGAGCTCCGGATGGATCCGGAGTATGCCGCGCGCTATATGAACGTGGGATTTTCGGGCGGCGAAAAAAAGCGCAACGAGATCCTGCAGCTTCTCATGTTGGAGCCGAAGCTTGCCCTGCTGGACGAGACGGATTCGGGGCTGGATGTGGATGCGGTGCAGATCGTGTCGAACGGTGTCGCGAAGTTCCACAATGAGGAGAATTCCTGCCTGATTATCACGCACAATACGCGCATTCTGGAGCACTTGCAGGTGGATAGGGTGCATGTGCTCATCGACGGCCGCGTGGTCGAGGAGGGCGCCCCGGAGCTCATCGAGGAAATCAATCGCAGGGGCTTTACGCATATTCTGGACGAGCAGGAAGAAAAGTGAGGCCGGGCATGGAAAAAAGGAAAACCTATGTGGAGGATATCGAGCGCACGCTCTACGATATCCGCAATGAGGACCGCTCCGCCTACAAGACACAGCAGGGGCTGACGGAGGAAATCATTCGCGACATTTCCAGACAGAAGCATGATCCGGCATGGATGCTGGAATTTCGTTTGAAGTCCTTGGACGTCTATCATTCCATTTCCCTGCCGACCTGGGGGCCGGATCTTTCAGAGCTGAACATGGACGAGATCGTGACCTATGTGAAGCCGGACGCGAAGATGACGGGCAACTGGAAGGAGGTACCGGAGGAAATCAAGGACACCTTCGACCGTCTGGGCATCCCGGAGGCGGAGAAGACCTCCCTGGCAGGTGTGGGGGCGCAGTATGATTCCGAGGTGGTCTACCACAGCATCCAGGAGGATCTCGTGAAGCAGGGCGTGGTCTACACGGATATGGAGACGGCGCTGCGGGAGCATGAGGAGTTGGTGAAGGAATACTTCATGACGCTGGTGCCGCCGAAGGATCATAAGTTTGCGGCGCTCCACGGGGCGGTCTGGTCGGGGGGCTCCTTTGTCTATGTGCCGGAAGGGGTGCAGGTGGAGATCCCGCTGCAGTCCTATTTCCGTCTGAACGCGGCGGGAGCGGGGCAGTTCGAGCATACGCTCATCATCGTGGAGCCTCATGCGAACCTGCATTTCATCGAGGGGTGCTCTGCACCGAAATACAATGTGACAAACCTCCATGCGGGCTGCGTGGAGCTTTTCGTGAAGGAGGGCGCAAGGCTGCGTTATTCCACCATTGAGAACTGGTCCCGCAATATGATGAATCTCAATACGAAACGGGCATTGGTGGAAAAGGACGGCATCATCGAGTGGGTGTCGGGTTCCTTTGGTTCGCATGTGTCGATGCTCTATCCCTGCAGCGTGCTGCACGGGGAAAATGCGCGCTGCGAGTTCACGGGCGTGACCTTTGCGTCAAAGGGGCAGAATCTGGATACGGGGGCCAGCGTCATCCATGCGGCGCCTCATACCTCGGCCAATATCAATACGAGGACAATCTCCAAAGCAGGGGGCAAGGCAACCTACCGCAGCGCCGTGAAGGTCACGAAGCAGGCGCATCACGCGAAATGCTCGGTGAACTGCGAATCCTTGATGTTGGACAACCTCTCGCGTTCGGATACGCTTCCCGTCATGGATATCGAGGGGGACGAGGCGGATATCGGGCATGAGGCCAAGATCGGCCGCATCAGCGACGAGGCAATTTTTTACCTGACGAGCCGCGGCATCAGCGAGGACGAGGCGCGGGCCATGATCGTGCGCGGTTTTGTAGAGCCGATCGCCAAGGAACTGCCTTTGGAGTATGCGGTGGAGATGAACAATCTGGTCAATATCGAATTAGAAGGTACCATGGGATGATGGGGTGATGGCAGAATGACAGAAACGAAGGATAGGGAGATTTTCAGCCGGATCCCGATGCGTACCTGGCGATGGCTTGGAGTCAACGAGAGCGAATGGCCGGAGCATGTGGCGGAGAACGCAAAGCTGGATGTGCTCCGGGCGGGGATTGGCGAGACGAAGGAATATGTGCAGGTCTGCCGTGAGGCCGGCTTTCAGGAGGTCCATGTGCGCGTGGAGGATGGCGCGGAGCTCCATCTGGTGGATGTTCAGCTTGTGCCGTTGGATGCGCCTCACGCGGGACGTGTCCATGTGCATGTGGGAAAGGAGGCCAAGTTCTCCTATACGGGCATCGAAGCGGGTGCGGCAGAGAGCGCAGCGGAGCTTTTGGTGGAACTGGAAGGAACGGATGCCAAGGCGGATGTCGCGGCGCTCTACTTCACGGATGGGACGCGCAGCGTGGACATGAACTATATGATCCGTCAGGCAGGGCGCAGGACGGAGGCGGATATGCAGATCCGCGGGGCGCTGCTGGGCGAGAGCAGGAAGACTTTCCGCGGCACGCTGGACTTCATTGAGGGCGCGAAGGGCTCCGTGGGGCGGGAGAACGAGGAAGTTGTCGTGCTTTCGCCGCATGTGCGGAATCGTTCGGTGCCGCTCATGCTGTCCCACGAGGATGATGTGGATGGTCATCATGCGGTGAGCATCGGAAAAATGGACGAGGAAAAACTCTTTTATCTCATGAGCCGCGGGCTGGACCTTGCGGAGGCCCAACGCCTTGTGGTGGAGGCTTCCTTTCAGCCCGTGCTGGCGCGGGTTCCCGATGCGGCCCTTCGCGAGGAGATTGAGGCATTGATAAAGGAGAGACTGGAAAGTGGCAGATAAACAGGATTTTTTGCGTGATTTCCCGCTTCTGGGAAAGAGGATGAACGGCAAGCCCATTGTCTATCTGGACAATGGAGCGACAACGCAGAAGCCGGAGTCTGTGATCCAGTCCATGTGCGGCTACTACGGAGGATGCAACGCGAATCCGCATCGGGGGGCCTACGCGCTTTCCGTGCAGGCAACGGACATTTATGAAACGGCGCGGCAGCGCGTGGCGAAATTCATCGGTGCGAAATACGAAAAAGAAATCGTTTTCACTAAAAATGCCACAGAGGCATTGAACCTCGTGGCGTACAGCTATGGCCTTACGAATGTGCAGGCCGGGGATGAGATCGTTCTTACGATTGCCGAGCATCACAGCAATCTCGTGCCATGGCAGCAGGTCGCCCATGCCAAAGGCGCGGCGCTCAAATACATCTATCTGGAATCCGATGGGAATCTTTCGGAGGAGGATATCGAGAAAACGATTACTGAACGTACAAAAATCGTTGCGGTCACGCAGGTCTCCAATGTGCTGGGGCTCAAGAACGATGTGCGGAAGGTCGTGCAGAAAGCTCACAGCGTCGGGGCTGTGGCTGTGGTGGACGGTTCCCAGAGCGTGGCGCACATGGCAGTGGATGTGCAGGCAATGGATGCGGATTTCTTCGCTTTTTCCGGACACAAGATGCTGTCCCCGATGGGGATCGGCGTGCTCTATGGAAAGGAAGCCCTGCTGGATGCGATGCCTCCCTTTCTGACGGGGGGCGATATGATCGAATACGTGGAGGAGCAGGCCACTACTTTCGCAGAGCTTCCCGCGAAATTCGAGGCGGGCACCCAGAATGTAGGGGGAGCCGCCGGATTGACGGCCGCCATAGATTATTTGGAAAGGATTACTTTTGAGCGCGTCGAAGCCATCGAGAAGGAACTGGTGGAATATGCGCTGCCGAAGCTGCGGGAGCTTCCCTATATCGAGCTTTATGGCTGTGACTCCAAGCGAGACAACAAGACGGGCATCATCACTTTCAATGTGAAGGATGTCCATCCCCATGATGTGGCATCCATCTTGGACGCGGACGGCGTAGCTGTGCGTGCGGGACATCATTGTGCCCAGCCCTTGATGCGCTATCTGGGGCAGAACGCGACCTGCCGTGCGAGCTTCTATCTTTACAACACGAAGGAAGACGTGGACCGCTGGATCGATGCGCTCAAAAAGGTACGGGGGGTGCTTGGCTATGGAGATTGACAGCATTTATACGGAGCTTATTGCAGAGCACAGCAAAAGCACGGAGCACCGCCACCATCTGGAGCATCCGACGGCGGTGCTCAAGGGGCATAATCCGAGCTGCGGAGACGAAATTACGCTGGAATTGCAGGTGGAGGACGGGAAAATCAAGGATGCGTCCTTCACGGGGGTAGGCTGCGCCATTTCCCAGGCGTCGACATCTTTGATGATCGATCTCATGAAGGGAAAGACGGTGGAGGAAGCGCAGCGTCTCGCCCACCTTTTCATGGACATGATCAAGCGCAAGGTCACGGATGATGAGGCACTGGAGGATCTCGACGAAGCCATGGCGCTCAAGAATATTTCCAATATGCCCGCTCGTGTCAAATGCGCGGTGCTGGCTTGGCATACGCTGGACGATGCACTGCAGGGGAAGGCATAGGGGGGATTTCGATGGCATACAATGAACGATTGGAAAATCCCCGTTATGAACTGATTCATGGTGAGGAAGTGATGCTGGCGCAGCCCGCGATCAACCACATCCGTATTGCCAGAAATCTCAGCGCGATGATTTATCGATATTTGCGGGGAAAACGATGTGAAGTGTTCAATGAGGCGGATGTTTATCTGGATGAATCGAATCATTTTGTTCCTGATTTGATTATTGTCTGCGATCCAAAGAAAATAAAGCCGGATGGAATCTATGGAAATCCCGACCTGGTTGTGGAAATCTTGTCGCCATCTACCGGCAAGCGCGATCTCGGCATCAAAAAAACAATTTATGAACGTTTTGGCGTAAAGGAATATTGGATTGTCAGCCCAAAGGAAAAAGCCATCACGGTATATCACCTGCAGGACGGGAAATTTGAGCTGGACAATCGATATGCGGTTTTGGAACCTTGGGAAGAAGGGATGCTCAGTGAAAAGGAAAAGGCGGAGCACACGTTGAGTCTCAAGGTTTCTCTGTATGATGATCTGTTGATTGATGTCGGGGATGTTTTCGAAGGTATGATGTGAAGGTGTTTTGCGGGAGGGACAGGAGGAAGGAAGCCTTGGCGAATAAGAAGCCGACGATCGTGATCCTGGCGACGGGGGGAACGATTGCAGGGAGCGCGGCGTCGGCACTGGAGACGACGGGCTATCGGGCGGGAGCCTTGGGAATCGATGTGCTGATGGAGGCTGTTCCGCAGGTACGGGAATACGCGAATGTGGCGGGAGAGCAGATCTGCGGCATCGACAGCAAGGATATGACGGGTGCCCTTTGGCTGCGGTTGGCAGAGCGTGTGAATGAGCTGCTGGCCAAGGACGATGTGGACGGTATCGTCATTACCCACGGGACGGACACGATGGAAGAAACCGCTTACTTTTTGCAGCTCACCGTCAAAAGCGATAAACCGGTGGCACTGACCGGGGCTATGCGGCCGGCAACGGCTGTCAGTGCAGATGGGCCGATGAATCTGCTGGATGCTGTGCGTGTATCTGCATCGGGGGAGTCTTTCGGCAAAGGTGTCCTGGTCGTGATGAACGGCGAGATCCATGGGGCACGGGAGGTTAGGAAGGCAGACACACTGTCGGTCGGAGCCTTCCAATCGCCGGGGGGTGGCCCACTGGGCTATGTGCAGGACGGTGTGCCGGCGTTTTTGCATCTGTCCCTGCGCTGCCATACCAAGGAATCGGAATTTGATATTTCCGGGATCACGGAGCTTCCCTATGTCAAGGTATTGTATGGACATGCGGACGACGATGGGCTTTTTGCCGATGCGGCAGTGAGTGCCGGTGCGAAGGGGATCGTTTATGCCGGCATGGGCAACGGCAGCATCCCTGCCGCGGCGGAAATGGCCCTGGAGAAGGCTTCTTCCCGGGGTGTGGTCGTCGTTCGTTCTACCCGCACAGGAAGCGGGGCGGTCATCGCATCCGAGCCGTCCTATGAAAACGCGCATTTCCTGCGTGGAGACAGCTTAAGCCCTCAGAAGGCAAGGATTCTTTTGCAGCTTGCGCTGCTGAAGACAACGGATTTGACTGAGATCCAAAGGATGTTCGGGGAGTATTAAAGGGGCCATACTTGCAAAATAGTGGATCACAGCCTGCTCCCTCGGGGCGCAAACCTCAGCGCTGGAAGATGCGGGACGGATCTATGACGAGCTTCTGTGGCATCTCATGGAGACCACCAACACCATGACCTATGGCTTCTCCTATGATACATTGCAGGTGGGAGAAAAGAAGGAGTCCGTGTTCATGCCCCTGGTGGATGCCGCAGCATACGCAGCCCAGCGCAACTGGAGGCAGGAACAGACTTCAAAAGGCCTTCGTCTGAGCCGGGAGGGCCAGTCCGTGGAAATCCTGCCCTCGGACGGCAAGCGGACATCCAAAGGGGTGTTGAAGCAGGGCGGAAAGGAGCGGGCCATTGCTGCCGTGGCAAAAGAAGGCAAGGTCTATATCCCCCTGGACGAGGCAGAAAAGATCTTTTGAGGTCCATAGGATGGGAGTGACAGTTTCTCACCTCCTCGCGACCATGCCCGTGGAGAATCTTCTCCTTGATCTCATAGCGGCGGATGGAAGTAAGAGACATGTCTGAGGATGATATGCTGGTTTCCAGCTACAGGAGGTACAGAACGTGGAAGCTCAGTTTTCTACTTTTGGCGCACTTTTGGGGTTGGCCGTTTCCATTTTGCT
Source organism: uncultured Selenomonas sp. (assembly GCA_937915915.1). GTDB lineage: Bacteria > Bacillota > Negativicutes > Selenomonadales > Selenomonadaceae > UBA9786. Next base: position 7,102 of record CALGGN010000019.1, read on the forward strand.
TATCATACGCAAAGCCCAGCCGGCATACTGTCTGATTCTCGGTGCCATTCTTGGCGGTATCCTCGGAGGCGGCGGGTTGAATGCCACAGTCTCCTCTATGGTTTCGGGAGCGGGGGCCATGATGCCCTCGGTGCTTCGCATTCTTACCAGCGGTGTTTTGGCGGGGGCACTTATCAAGACGGGGGCGGCGCAGAGGATCGCCGAAAGGATTGTAACCACTATGGGGGAAAGACGCGCAGTTGCTGCTGTCGCCCTTGCCACTATGGTAATCTGCTCCGTCGGCGTGTTCATTGACATTTCTGTCATCACCGTTGCCCCCATTGCTCTTGCCATCGGCGAAAAGGCCGGACGTTCCAAGGCGTGTGTCCTTCTGGCCATGATCGGCGGCGGTAAAGCAGGGAACATCATCTCGCCTAACCCTAATACCATTGCCGTCACGGAAGCCTTTGGAGAGGATTTGACCGATGTGATGGCGGCAAACCTCGTTCCTGCTCTGTTTGCTCTTGGGATGACGGTGATTCTGGCGAGTATCCTTGCCAGAAAACAGGGAGAGGCCATTACGGCTGCAGATTTGGAGCGGGGCGAAAGCAAGGCGCTGCCTTCTTTCTCTGCGGCGATTCTGGGGCCGGCAGTAGTGATTGCTCTCTTGGCGCTTCGTCCCTTGGCGGGAATTTCGGTGGATCCTTTGATTGCCCTGCCTTTGGGGGGCGTTGTAAGCATCCTTGCAACGGGTCAGGCCAAGGGATTGATAGAATATACGGAGTATGGTCTCAGCAAGGTTGCCGGCGTATCCATTCTCTTGATCGGAACGGGAACCATTGCAGGGATTATCAAGGCATCGTCGCTCCAAGGGGATGTTATTCGGCTTTTGTCCCAATTGCAAATGCCTGATTTTTTACTGGCACCCATCGCGGGAATCCTGATGGCAGGAGCTACCGCTTCCACTACCGCCGGAGCAGCCGTGGCAGCGCAGACCTTTGCCGATGCCCTCTTGAGCGCCGGGATTCCTGCCCTTGCGTCAGCAGCCATGATTCACGCCGGAGCTACGGTCATTGATTCACTTCCCCATGGCTCCTTTTTTCACGCTACAGGAGGAAGCGTGGGCATGAGTATCAAAAACCGCATGAAGTTGATTCCCTACGAGGCCGCCATAGGCCTCACCAGCACCCTCGTTTCGATTGTCGTTTATCTTGTGCATGGATGAGTGATGATGGGGGTTCCCGCAAGGTGATGTCAAGAAGATGGAGGAAGAGAGGGCATGGCAAGAAATCGAGCGAGGCAATCGCCCCAGAGGGAGGCAAGACTGACACAGTGGATGTTCCGGGTAGAATGAATAGGGCAATGACGGCAGGTTTCCTTTGGGGAGCCTGCCTGTTTTTTGTTGCAAGGATGGTAAGGATATTGTGATTCGCCAGTTCCCATGCTATGATAAAGAAAATGTTCATTTGCCGCGCCCCATCGGGGGACAGCCTGCGGAGTAGTAAAACACCTCGATTTCTACTACGTTTTTACTACTTTTGAGGGACTCAATATGCCCCGATTTGCCCTAATATGCCACTTTTACGCTTTCTGATAATTCTAACGCTCTTCTGAAGGAGTCGGTACAATGCGGCATTTCACGGCGTATCAGGGCATAGCCGTCAACGTCAGCCAATCATCTACGCCCTGTCGGGCTTGATTCTTGGGACGTTTTGGCATGGGTGCCATTCGCGGCGATAAATCGCCGATGGCACTCCATCAGGAAGGAGAATCACTATGACTAAGATACTTTTTGTTTGCAAGGGCAATACCTGCCGTTCTCCCATGGCCGAATTCGTGATGAGGGAGCTGCTGCGGCAGGCGGGGCTGGGGGACAGTGTGGAGGTCGCTTCTGCCGGCTGTCAGGCCGCGGAAGGGAAAGATATCACCGGGGGAACACGAACGACACTGGAACGGTACGGGATCCCTTTTGAAACCCATCGGTCAGCCCAATTTACTGCTGCGGACTACGATACTTGTGACTATATTGTAGGTATCGATCAAAGCAATGTGGATGGTATTCTGCAGATCGCCGGAGAAGATCCCGGTGGGAAAGTTCATTTGCTGATGGAATTCACCGGAGATGCACGCGATGTCAACGATCCTTTTGCAACAAAGGATTACGACAAGACCTATGAGGACATCCTGGCAGGCTGCACGGCATTGCTCAAACGGCTTCAAACTGCATAAGGCCGGAGACCGTTGAAATATCAGAGCCTGGTCGGCGGAGCATTTCTTGAGTACGGGGAGAAGCTGCGCGGCTGTCCGAACATCCTTGGGATTTTTATTCAGACAGGATGAGTCGACCTTCAATAGGGCGGTTCGGAAAAATGAGGTGTTCTACAGATGGATAAGGAATCCGTCAAAGAAAAGATAACGCAGGGAATGCGTACAGCGTTTGAAAATAAAAACATTCAATCTGACATCGAGTATCGGCCTCAATTTGTGTTTAATGATTTTCGTAAAGGCCGAAAGGTCTTGGCGTCATTGGAACGTGAATTGCTGCATTGCGATGAATTTTTTATGAGTGTGGCATTTATCACCAAAAGCGGGTTGACGCCACTGTTGCCGATTTTCAAAGAATTAGAACAAAGAAACATCTGTGGTAGAATTATTACGACTGATTATTTATATTTCAGTGAACCTGCGTCATTATCTCAACTGCAAGAGTTTACGAATATTGAGTTACGCTTATATCGTTCAGAGGCGGCAATTGGGTTTCATACGAAGGGGTATATTTTTCGTCGTGGTGATATATATCGTATCATTGTCGGCAGTTCTAATCTCACAGCCAATGCACTAACACGTAATGAAGAGTGGAACACCCAATTGATTTCTCAAGAACAGGGTGAATATACTTATTCCCTTAGAACGCGTTTTGAGCAACTATGGCATGACAAAAAGTGTATTGACTATCACCTCATACAAGAAAAGTATCAAACTGTGTATGAACAAAATAGACGTAAAATTTTCGTTGCAGAATCCCCTTCATTCAGTCAGTATTCTATTTATGCGACCCATGGAAATGATGCTATCAATGAATATGTTGCGGAAACTCCGACGATTTCTTATGGAGAGAACTTTACTTCATCGACAGTAATACCGAATGTCATGCAAAGCGAATTTGTTGATAACATGAGAGAACTATGTGCGCATGGGGCCAAACGTGCTTTGTTGATCTCTGCCACAGGAACCGGTAAGACATACGCATCTGCATTTGCTGTAAAAGACTTTTCTCCTCGAAGATTATTATTCATCGTTCATCGTGAACAAATTGCTAAGCAATCTCTGAAAAGTTATCGTAAGGTGATAGGCTCAAAGGTTAGTATGGGGTTATTGTCAGGTACGGTGAAAGAAACGAATGCTACATATATATTTTCTACGATGCAAACCATATCTAAGGAAAATGTGTATATGCAATTTGCCCCAGATGAATTTGATTATATCGTAATTGATGAAGTTCATCGTGCCGGTGCGGAAAGTTATCAGAGAATCTTTAGCTATTTTAAGCCTCAAATGTATTTAGGTATGACAGCCACGCCGGATCGCAGTGACGGTTATGACGTTTATAAACTATTCGATTACAATATTGCCTACGAAATCCGTCTGCAACAAGCATTAGAAGAAGATATGCTCTGCCCATTCCATTATTTCGGTATTACGGATCTTCAGTTGACCGATCATCCGGGAGAGGATGACAACTTGGCAAAGTTTTCTCGTTTAACCAGCGACGAAAGAGTGCATCATATTATTCGAGAAGCAGAATTTTACGGTTTTAGCGGCAGCCGTGTGAAGGGCTTGATTTTCTGTAGGAGCAATGAGGAAGCAGCAGAGCTATCATGTAAATTCAATGAATTGGGATTACGTACGATCAATTTATCCGGTAATAATAGCCAAGCCCAACGTGAAGATGCGATTGAACGCCTCGTTTCCGATGAGCGTGAGGATTATTTAGAATATATTTTTACAGTGGACATATTTAACGAGGGTGTGGATGTTCCTGAAATCAATCAAGTGATCATGCTGCGCCCCACGCAGAGCCCGATTGTGTTTATCCAACAATTGGGTCGAGGATTGCGCCAAAATGAAAATAAAGAATATGTGGTTATTTTGGACTTTATTGGAAATTATTTAGGAAACAACTTCATGATTCCAATGGCGCTGGCTGGCGATCGTAGCTATAACAAGGATAACATCCGACGTTGCTTGTTGGAAGGCTCGCGGATTATTCCCGGTGCATCGACCATTCATTTCGATGAAATTGCCAAGAAAAGAATTTTTCAGTCGATCGATGCAACAAACATCAGTGATTTGCGAAGGATTAAAGAAAGCTATCAGAATTTAAAGTATAAATTAGGGCGCATACCGAAACTTATGGATTTTGACCGTTATGGTGAGATGGATGTAATTTGCTTATTTCAAAACACAAATCTAGGCTCATATCATGTATTTCTTAAACCAGAATCCGTGAAATACGATATACGTAATATGTCGTAGAGCCGCATCA
>CALGGN010000020.1 GCA_937915915.1 uncultured Selenomonas sp.
CGGCGGAACATCGGCGTTTTCTGCCATGACCTGCTTGGGCAGGGGAATCTCCCCGGCAGCAGGGGTATAGACTTGCGGGAGACTGGCCATCACCGTGGAAAGTTCCTCAAGGAAAGGCTTCTCCGGGTTCGGGTGGCAGACAAGCTCATGGCCGTAAGCCCTGGATTCCACGGCAAGGGAGCCGATAACATGCTCCGGATGATCCAAAAAATAGGGATTGACCGGGAGGTCTTTTTCCTCCGGGTAGCCAGTCGCCTCCACCCAACTTGGCAGTTCCTCCCCCTCTCCTCTGGGCGTTTCCCGCTTGCGGAAAAAGAGGATGTCACTGGTGACTTCCGTCCCCGCCTCATTCAAGGCTGTGTTGGGGAGGCGCACGGCTCCCACAAGGTCAGCCCGTTGTGCCAGATATTTCCTTGCGCCGGAATCCTTCTTGTCCATCGTCCAATGGCTGGTGACTGCTGCCATAACCCCGCCGGGGCGCACTTGGTCTATGCCCTTGGCGAAGAAATAGTCATGGATGGAGAAACCCTCCCGGGCGTATGCCGGGTCATAGGGCTTGTAATGGCCGAAGGGAACATTGCCTACCACGAGGTCGAAGGAATCATTGGGGTATCTGGTAGTTTCGTAGCCTTGGATATTGATTTCGGCGTTGGCATAGAGTGCCTTGGCAATGCGTCCCGTGAGGGAATCCAGCTCCACGCCGTAGAGGTGGCTGTTTTCCCGCATCCCCTCCGGCAGTTCGGCAAAGAAACGGCCTACCCCCATGGAAGGCTCCATGATGGTGCCGCCGGAAAAGCCCATGGCAGACAATCCCTGATACATGTTCTGGATAATCCCGTTGGGCGTGTAGTGGGCGTTGAGAACGGAGCCACGGGCAGCGGTATATTCCTTATTGGAAAGAATCTCTTTCAAAAGCTCCGCCTCACTGCTCCATTCCGGCTTTTTCAGGTCAAAGGCATCGGGAATGCCCCCGAAACCGGCATACTGCTTCAGGGTTTGCCTTTCCTCCTCGGTGGCGGTGCGATGCTCGGACTCGATATGCTGCAGGGTGCGGATGGCCAGCACATTGGCACGGAATACATTTTTAGCCCAGCTATTGCCGCGAATCCGGTCAGCATCTTCGGCCAGTATCTCCTCAAAGGATTTTGCCACGCTTCCTTCGGCAGTCAGCTCCAAGGTTTCTGTTGTTTGTGTGGCTGTAGCGGCAGTAGTCTCTGTTTGCGTTGCGGGAGTTTCCTCCTCAGGAATATCTGTTGGAGGTTCTACGGATTCAGCCTGAGCCGGATTAGCTGAAGCGGTCTGCCCTTCTTGCCGGTAGCTGTCCTCCATCTCCGGCAGGACTTCCTCCTCAACGGGCATTTCATCCACTTCCGGCAGGACTTCTTCTTCGAAAGGCATTTCATCCGGCTCTATGTTGGCCTCATCATTGGAAGCCTCTTCTGCTACAGTAGAATTTCCTTCTTCTACATCGGTCGCAAAATCCGTGACAGTCTCGGCAGTAGTCTCCGCTTCATTCGATGTTGCGGCATCCGTGCCGGTCTCCGTGTCACCGGGGTCGTTCACGGATGCTGTTTCCTTGGTAGACTCTTCATTCTCGGCAGGAAAATCCTCCGGCAGAACTTCCTCCTCCGCCATCATTTCGTCCGTGGCGTAGTCCTCGCTCTGCCATTCGGTGGACAAAGCATCTGGCTGTTCTGTTTCCGCAGGAGGCGGCGGTGTCTCACCTATCAAGGGATTCGTGCGATCATCCTCCACGGCTTCACCGAAAGCGTCAAAGAGACTTGCCTGTTCGGGTGCGTCCTTTGCCACTTCCTCCTGTTGTTCGGGAAGGTTCACCGTGACAACGCCGAATACCGAAAGCAAGGGATTGTTTTCCGGGAGATTAAGGTCGTCACCGTCAGCCCTGCCTTTCATTACTGACTTTTGCACGGCATCCAGAATCTGCTGGGAGGCTTTCTGGGTTTCCTCGGTGATACTGTGCATGTTGCGCCCGCTCAAGGAGAGGCGAGCAATCTGCCGGGTGGTGTCAGCCGCCGGAAGCCCCATGCGCTCCAGCACCACGGCCGTCGTGCTGAGTGTGATGAGCCGACGGTCGGACGCTTTGGCAGACACTCCCTTCATTTCTTCCGCTACAATGGCCGCCACTTTTGCCTCGGTATCGGCGTTTCCCGGCACTACGGCATCGAGGAAGGGGCGATGGGCTTTGTCATCGTAGTGCCAGAGAGTGACTTCGGGAGCGCCGAGGGAAACGGGAACCGTCTCCGAAACATCGTAATAATAGGTACGGTCATTGTTCCGAACCAAGGTGATCCCCTTGGCCTTGGTGTCGATAATGCGCCCGAATCTCTTCTCCCAAGTCTCTGCGCTAGCCACAGCGGAAAAAGTGGCCGGTGCTTCCATGGCGAAGCTGGCCAAGTCCTCGGCAGGATATTTGTGAAACCTTGACATCACGGAGAGGAAGGAGAGGTACTTCCCAATATCCTCGCCGAGATGGTTGATATAGCGGTCGTTCCTTGTGCGCACTGCGTTTGCAAGTATGACTGACATAAAAAAACCTCCTTGTTGCTACTGGATTGCCTGATGGCTTCACGGTAACATCAAGAAGGTTTTTTGGTTTCTTATGATTTTGCTCATTTTCAGGGCGAAAAAAAATTTGCCCATAATGGGCAAAAAATACAATGATACATTATGAGAGGACTTTAGAGTCTCGAGAAATACATTTACATTCAGATTGAAGCAGACCGACGGGACAATTAGCGTGTCAATAATAAAAAGGGAGCAGTTTCACCCCGTAATCGGGATGTTGCCCCCCGTATCACATTATTTTCTGTTGTAATCCACTTTCCTGCTGCCAATTAGATGTGCTTTATCCGTACGCAGAAACTGCTCTATGGCTGTCCAGGTTACATCGAAATTATCAAGGAAGGCCGTATGCCATGCCTTGGGCACGATACAGAGGCTGGCCTTCGGGATATACTGCTCTGCCTCCACCATCGTCACCAAGGGTGCATGGTCGTCTTCGTCCCCCGCAATCAAGAGCACCGGACACTCAATGGTTTTGAGGAAGTCCTCGCCGACTTCCATCTTGCTCCAGAAGTTCATGTAGTTCGTGCAAAATTCCTGATAGCGTTCCGGCTCCGGCATGATTTTTTTCTGCTGCTCGATAAATGCCGCATCTATTTTCTCTAAATCCGCTACCTTCATTTCCCCGCCGAAAAAGCCCGGCTTGAGAGTTCCGGCACCGATGGTCACAATGCGCTCTACGCGATCCGGGTACATGGAGGCAACCTTGTATGCCGTGTATGCGCCGTCGCTGAAGCCCAGCAGGACGGCAGGCTCGTCGGCGACTT
>CALGGN010000021.1 GCA_937915915.1 uncultured Selenomonas sp.
GCCTGACAGAAAAATCCTTCGACAATGACAAAAGCTCATTTAATCAGCGTTTCCAAAAAAACGAAAAAATACGTTGACAAATAGATATGACAATGTTATATTTAGACCATGAGTTGTGCACGGACACAGATAAAATGCACAAGGTGCACAGAACAATGGTTCCCGCAAAGGAGTGGGGTGGTAAAAGAGCAGCACAACGGTTATTTCTTTGTCGCAGGTGCATATTGCTCATGCCAGGGGAGCAGTGCATGATTCGGACATGCACAAAAGTTGGTATCATTATCAGGAACAAGAGAAAGGAGCATTGGTTATGTTGGAGGAATTGAAACAAAAGGTTTACGAAGCGAATATGCTGCTGCCGAAGCATGGGCTGATTACCTTTACTTGGGGAAATGTGTCGGGCATCGACCGCGAGAAAGGGCTGTTCGTCATCAAGCCGTCAGGGGTGGAATATGATGTGATGAAACCGGGGGATATGGTGGTCGTGGATCTGGATGGCAACAAGGTGGAGGGGGAGATGAATCCTTCTTCGGATACGGAGACCCACCGGGTGCTCTATCGTGAATTCCCGAACATCGGCGGCGTTGTGCATACCCATTCCCGCTGGGCGACGACATTTGCGCAGGCAGGGCAGGGCGTGCGCGCCTATGGCACGACGCAGGCGGATTATTTCTATGGGGAGATTCCCTGCACGCGTGACATGACGGCAGAGGAGATCCAGGGCGAATACGAATACAATACGGGCATCGTCATCGTGGAGCGCTTCAAGAAATATGGCATCGAGCCGGATGAGGTTCCTGCCGTGCTGGTGAAAAATCACGGCCCCTTCACGTGGGGCACGGATCCTGCCAATGCCGTGCACAATGCGGTGGTTCTGGAGGAAGTCGCGATGATGGGCTTCCATACGCAGATGCTCACCGGGGATCGCGATTCCATGCCGCAGGTGCTGCTGGACAAGCATTTCAAGCGCAAGCATGGTCCGAATGCCTATTACGGACAGATCAAAAAGTAAGGCACGGTTTGACAGGGAAAACGGGGAGATGAGAAAACGGACGGCTGCGTTCCTGAGGAACTGCAATCGTCCGTTTTGCGGATAATTTTTTTCAAACGAAAAGGATTTTTCCATGCAAAGGGAGAATTAGTCATAACATGGTCGTTTATAGATGATTTGCAGGTGATTCACAAAGGAGGCAGAACGATGTTCAACAAGAAATGGCTGACAATGGTATGGACTTTGGTATTCACAGCGGCTTTGGCAGCAACGTGCTTTGCGGCAGACAGCTACCAGAAGATTTATGATGTGGGGCTTGGCATGAAGGAACTGGCGCAGGACGAAGCTAGCTCACAGACCTTCCAGACAGCCGACGGTGAGGTCAAGGTGCAGGTGCGGAAACTCGCGAACGCCAGCAGCAAGGAAAAATATCATATGCTGGTATGGCTGGGCAAGGATCGTATCTTTGACAAGCATTTCCCGGTGGTCAACGGCGGCTATGAGTTCCGTGTATTCAAGAACAGTTCCGACGGCAGGCTCTTCTATGAGGTTTCCAGCAAGGATCGTGCGTATCTCTACGGATACGATGCAGCGGCAAAGAAGTTCATGGTCTATGTGGACAGCCAGAACTATTACAATAACTTTGCCGCCAGGCCGATGTTTGCGGCCCTGAAGAACGGCGACCTGGTGCTGGCGTTCAAGTCAGAGAATCTTGCAAGCCCGTACTATCATAGCTATCGCCTGACATGGGATGCCACGACGAACTGGTTCGGATATGCGGATCAGGGCGTCATCTACGAGAATTTAGCATCGGTTGCGCAATAAGAAATAAAGAAGAAACGACAGTTTCTTTGAAGCGATGGTCGAGAAGTCCTTGGCTCCGGATGGAATCAGGGGCTTCTTTTTTGATTTTTGCAGGATTCTGTGAAAACATATCGAACTCTTCTAAAGAGGGAGATTGACAGGGGATGAGAACTTGGCAGAGGAGCTTCGGAGCGGGTATACGACGGGCGCATGCGCGGCGGCCGGCGTGAAAGCGGCGCTGCTTTATGAGCGGGGGGAGCATGCGGAGCGGGTGGAGCTTGTCGCACTGGACGGCACAAGGCTTTGGATTCCCGTGGAAAAGGTGCGGGAAGAGGGCGAGGGCATTGTCGCGGAAATCGTGAAGTTTTCGGGGGATGATCCGGATATCACGAATGGGGTGTCCGTTTTCACGAAAATCCGGCATCTGGAGAATGGTGCGGGCATCCGGTTTCTGGCGGGGGATGGTGTCGGGCATGTGACAAAGCACGGTCTGTCTGTTCCTGTGGGAGAGCCTGCCGTCAATCCGGGGCCGCGGCAGTTGATCCGAAATGTGGTGGAGGAACTGCTGGGCAGGGAAGCCGGTCTGGAAGTGACCATTTCCATTCCCGCGGGCAAGGAGCTTGCAAGGCGTACGCTGAATCCTGTGCTCGGCGTGGAGGGCGGCATTTCCGTCATCGGGACGACGGGAGTTTTGCATCCCATGTCGGAGGAGGCATTTCGGAAATCGCTGGTACCGCAGATCGATGTGGCACAGGCGGCAGGATTTTCGTCGCTCATCTTTGTGCCGGGGAAAATCGGTGAAAAAATCGCGCTGGCATACGGTCTTCCCGGGGAAGCAATCGTCCAGACCAGCAATTTCATCGGATATCTGCTGGAGGCTGCAGCAAAGCGCAAGGTCAACCGGATTTTGCTGTTCGGGCATATCGGCAAACTGGCGAAGGTGGCGGCGGGCGTCTTTTACACCCACAACCGCATCGGAGACGGGCGGCTGGAAGCCATGGCGGCCTACGCGGCAGCCGAGGGGCTTCCGCAGGAGGGCGTGCAGCGGGTGCTGGAAGCTGCTGCAACGGAAGATGCCATGGCTGTCATTGAGCAGTATCACGCAGAAGCAGTTTATGGGCGGCTTGCCAAGCGGGCCAGTGAACGCGCGGAGCGATATGTATTTCACGAGCTGGAGATCGGGACGGTCATGGTGACCTTGGACGGCAGGATTCTGGGGATGGATCGGCGCGCGGAAGAAATCGGGAGGGAATTTGGATGGAAGCTGTAGCGCATCGGATCCTCATTGCAGGCATCGGTCCAGGGCATCCTGATTATATTTTGCCTGCGGCAAGACAGGCCATTTCCTCGGCGAAGGTGCTGGTCGGCGGCCGCAGGGCGCTTGAAGGGCTTGCGCATGATGGACAGAAGCAGATGCCCATCACAAAAGACATTGCTTCCGTCATCGGCTTTATCCGGGAGGAACTTGCCTCTGAGGATGTGGTGGTGATGGTGTCGGGAGATCCCGGCTACTATTCCATGCTGGACGCATTGAGGAAGGAATTCCCCCGGGAGCAGCTGCAGGTGATCCCCGGCATCAGCTCTTTGCAGATGGCCTTTGCAAAACTGGCGCTTCCATGGCATGGGGCAAGGCTCTTGAGCTTTCATGGCAGGCAGCCGGAGGAGCGCGAACTGTTCTACGAAAAGGGAGCCGTGCTCGGAATGCTGACGGATGGAACTTTTGATTCCCATCGGATTCCGAGGCTGCTCATGGAAAAAGGCTGGCCTAAAGAGACGTGGCTTGCCGTTTGTGCGCGTTTGTCCTATGAGGATGAGCGGATTGTGGAGACAACGCTGGAAGGGGCGTTGGAGATGGAAGAAATCAAACATGGAATATTGATCGTACAGGGATAAAGAAGAATTTTAAGGGGGCTGGCAATATGATCGGGATTGCTGATGAGGAATTCCTGCGCGGAAGTGTGCCGATGACAAAACAAGAAATCCGTATTTTGACGCTTGCGAAGGCAAAAATCTATCCCATGGATACGATTTATGATATCGGCGCGGGGACGGGGGCGCTTTCCATCGAGGCCGCAAGGCTGGCGCCGGATGGCGAGGTGTTTGCGATTGAGAGGAACCCGCAGGCGGCACAGCTCATCGGGCAGAATATCGAAAAATTTGCCGTGGAGAATGTCATGATCATGGAACTGGAGGCTCCGGACGGCATGGAGCATCTGCCGCCTGCGGATGTGGTGCTGATCGGGGGAAGCGGCGGGCATCTGCCCCAGATCCTCGCGGCGGTGGACAGGAAACTGGAACCATGCGGGCGCATCGTCGTCAACTGCATCACGGTGCAGACCCTGATGCAATGCATTGACTATATGCGCGAGCATCAGGACACTTACAGCTATGAGGCAATTCAGGTGCAGGTAAGCCGCTTGGAGCAGGTCGGCGCCTATGATATGGCAAGGGCGATGAATCCAATCTATATCGTGACGTGCACAAAGAAGTAGCAGGGAGGCAGGATATGGTACATATTGTTGGTGCCGGTCCGGGAGATCCGGAACTGATTACCGTCAAGGGACGGAAATATCTTTCAGAAGCAGATGTGGTCATTTATGCGGGTTCTTTGGTGAATCCCGCCTTACTCGCGTTTTGCAGGGAAGGCGCAGAGATCCATGATTCCGCCCATATGACATTGGAGGAAGTCGTTGCGACCATCGTGCAGGCCGAGACCGAAGGGAAAATGACAGTGCGCCTGCATACCGGAGATCCTGCCATCTATGGTGCTATCCAGGAGCAGATGGATGCGTTTGACAAGCGGGGGATTTCCTATGACGTGATACCGGGCGTGAGTTCCTTCCTGGCAACAGCGGCAGCGCTGAAGCAGGAGTACACCCTGCCGGGGATTTCCCAGACCGTCATCATCACGCGCAACGAGGGCAGGACGTCGGTGCCGGAGCGGGAAAAGCTCCGAAGCCTTGCGGCGCATCAGGCGACCATGTGCATCTTTCTGTCCATCACCATGCTGGATGAGGTCGTAAAAGAGCTGATGGCGGGCGGATATGCGGCGGATACGCCCATTGCCATCGTGCAGCGCGCCTCGTGGCCTGAGCAAAAAATCGTGCGTTCGACGCTGGTGCATATTGTGGAGGAAATCCGGGAGCAGGACATCGACCGTACGGCGATGATCGTGGTGAGCCGATGCCTGGGGGCGGACTACGAGCTTTCGAGGCTTTATGCGCCTGAGTTCAGCCACATGTTTCGCGAGGCCTCGAAATGAGATATGCGGTCTTTGCTGTGACGGCAAGGGGAGCAGAACTGGCGATGCGCACGGCGGCTGCCTTGGATGGGGAGTCGGTGCTGTTCCTGAAGCAGGGGACTTTTTCCCGTGAACCGCATGATTTGAAGATATGCGCATTTGACAGATTGCGGGATGCAGCAGGGTCTGCCTTTTCCGTTTTTGACGGGTTGATTTTCATCATGGCAGCGGGAATCGCGGTGCGCATGATTGCGCCCCATGTGGAGAGCAAACTTTCGGATCCCGCGGTGCTGGTGATGGATGAGAAGGGGCTTCATGTCATCAGCCTGCTTTCCGGGCATATCGGCGGCGCCAATGCACTGGCAAGGCAGTTGGGCCATGCTTTGGGCGCGGAGCCTGTGATTACGACCGCGACGGATGTGGAGCAGAAGCTGGCCGTGGATGTTGTGGCGGCAGAGCTGGCGCTCCGTCCTGTCCCGAAGGAAGCGATTAAGAGCTTCAACGGGAAGATACTGTCGGGCGGAGTGATAGATTATTATATTGACGCAGGATTGCCGAATGGGGATTTTTATTATAAGGAAATGAAAGCTCAGGGGCTGCATCCTGTGATGGCGGATATGGCATCCGTTTTGCGGGCAAGAACGCCCAGGGCGGTGGTGACGGATTCGGAGGGGGAGCGGCAGGAGGGTATGCTGCTTCTCCTTCCGCGTCGGCTCATCGCAGGCGTCGGATGCCGTCGAGGAACCCCGAAGGAGCGGGTGCTCCAAGCTCTTCGGGAGGCATGTGCCCGCATCGGCAGACGGGCAGAGGATATTTCGCTTCTGTGCAGCACGGTTGCAAAACAGGATGAACAGGGGCTTTTGCAGGCAGCCTACGCATTGGGCAGGGAGATTGTATTCTATGAAAATGAGGATTTGCAGGCTGTAATCGCAAGATATGGACTGCGGGAATCCGGTTTTGTGAAGGAGCATATAGGAGTCGGGAATGTCTGCGAGGCGGCGGCGCTGGCGAGCGTGGAACGGGGGCGCATGGCCATGGGGAAGACAAAATTCGGGAAAGTGACGGTGGCATTGGTATGGGAAAGATAACGGTCATCGGCTTGGGGCCGGGGAATCTCTTGGATATGACGCCAAGGGCGCGGCAGGCAATCGAAAGGGCCGAGGTTGTGGCAGGATA
>CALGGN010000022.1 GCA_937915915.1 uncultured Selenomonas sp.
CAGGACTCAGCCTGAAATTAACTCATATCGGTAAATACCAGCATGATTGTGTTTAATCAGCGTTTCCTAAAAATTTTTGTCAAAGATAAAACTGGCGAGATGAAGAGGTGTAAGGTATCAGACAGCAAGCGAAAAATTCCACAAAAAGAATATCTCGAACAAGGCAGACTTGCGATTGTGGATCAGGGGCAAGAAGCAATCAGTGGCTATACGGATAATGAAAACATGATGTTTGCAGGTGCGCTGCCACTATTTGATACCCCAGTCGAGGTAGATGCCCAGAATGCCGGTTCCAACGGAAACGGTGATTGGCTTGTCCGACGAGGGGACGTTGCTGACGGCATTGGGAGCGCTTTGGGACAGGCGGGTATTTTCAAGGGGCCAGTGCACGTGGTTGATGCAGACCTTTTCGCAGTCTGCGGTCAGCGGCAGGAGTGACAGCGCTTTTGGGGGGATCTTGCAGGATACTGTCAAGCTGTGTCCGCCATGCAAGGGGAACAGGAGCTCCTGTTCATCGGCAAGCAGGCAGGGCATTTTGGCATGGGCGCAGGAAAATATCATGCTGAACAGATGGTCCAGACGTCCCCCGAAGCAGCCGGTCAGCAGCAGGAACGGGGATTTGGGGGCAAGAAGGTTCAGCGCGAGCTGGGTATCCGTCCAGTCCTTTTCGGGCGGGTAACGATCCGTGGGAATCGCATGAGCCTCTGCCCATTCCCACGCTTCGGAGGAAGCGCTGTCTCCGTCTCCCAGCAGACGTTCGGGAAGGAGATGGCATTGATGGCAGATATCGATGCCGCGGTCAATGGCCCACAGCTTGCGGCCATTTTTTATTTTTTTCAGCCAGTCGGGGGCGGGAGGCCTGCCGCCTGCAATCAGCAGATACTGGAGGGCGGGAAGGGGCTCATCGGGCAAAAGTTCTATTTGAGGCAGGGAGATAAGATTCCGGCACATGTTTTCACGACCTTGTTGTTATGGTATAATTATTTGTGTGTAAATGCTGCCTGATTTCTGTTATTCGTTTTGTTTCCGTGATTTCCTGCTGCAATCGTATATTAAGGGGGAGGGCTTTTTATGGTAAAGTATTCGTATTTCGGTCACGCCTGCTTTCTGTTGGACGATGGCAAGCATAAGGTGCTTGTGGATCCGTTCCTGACGGGCAACCCGGTGGCATCCGTTTCCGCCAGTGACGTGGAGGCGGACTATATCCTGGTGACGCACGCCCACGGCGACCATCTGGGGGATGCGCCGGATATCGCGGCTCGCACGGGCGCGGAGGTGGTCGGGATTCCCGAGATACTGGATATCTGCACCTCCATGGGGGCGGATGTCAAGGGGCACGGCATGAATCTGGGCGGCTCCCTGAACCTGCCCTTCGGCAAGGTGCGCATGACGCTTGCCCAGCACAGTTCCGGCGTTCCGGGCGGCATTGCCTGCGGCTATGTCATCTATATCGGCGGGCTGGTGATCTACTATGCAGGCGATACGGCACTGTTCAGCGATATGAAACTCATCGGGCAGAAGGACAAGCTGGACTATGCGCTGCTGCCCATCGGGGACAATTACACCATGGGGCTTGAGGATGCGGCGCTTGCGGCCCAGTGGCTGGGGGTGCGCCATGTCATCCCGCTCCACTACGATACCTGGCCCATCATCCGGCAGGATGTGGCAAAGTACAAGGAGCTTACGGAGAAGATGGCGCATGCGGAGGTGCACATCGTGAAGCCGGGCGAAGCCATTGATCTGGCATGAGCGAAAAGGAGCGGCTCATCGTCATTCTGGGGCCTACCGCAGTGGGCAAGACGGAGCTTTCCATTGAGCTTGCGAAGGCATTGGACACGGAAATCATCTCAGGGGACTCGATGCTGGTCTATCGGGGCTTTGATATCGGCTCTGCAAAGCCGGGCATGGAGGAGCGGCAGGGCATCGTGCACCATCTGGTGGATATCCTGCCCGCTTCTGCCCATTTCAATGCAACGGATTTCAAGCAGCGGGCAGAGGCGTTGATCCATGAGATTCACGGCAGGGGCAGGATCCCGATTCTTGCGGGCGGCACGGGACTCTATGTGCAGGCGCTGCTGGAGGGCTATGAATTCAATGAGGTTTCGGAAAACCATGCCTATCGGAAGCGACTGGAGCAGATGGCGGAGGAGCAGGGGCAGGAAACTTTGTATGCCCTGCTGACGGAAAGGGATCCGCAAGCGGCGAAAACCATCCATCCGAAAAATCTGCGCAGGGTCATCCGTGCGTTGGAGGTCGCGGAGCTGGGGCAAGAGAGCATTTCCAGAAAAAAGTGTTTCGCGGAGGATGGAGAGCTTCGCTATGATGCGTGGGTGATTGGGCTTCAAAGGAATCGGCAGGCGCTCTATGAGCGGATCGATCAGCGCGTGCAGCTCATGTTTGCACAGGGACTGATGGATGAGGTGCAGCAGCTTCTGGACAGCGGGGTCACGAAGGACATGCAGGCCATGCAGGGCATCGGCTACAAGGAAACGGTGGCATGCCTGGCGGGAGAGATGACAGAGGGCGAGGCCATCGACCTCATCCAGAAGCATACGCGCCATTTTGCCAAACGGCAGCTTACCTGGTATCGCCGCATGCCGTATATCCATTGGTATGACTTGGATCATTTGCAGGGGGAGAAGCTTCTGCAAAGGGTGTGGGAGGATGTCAGGGAACATTTTCATGTGGGAAGGGAGATTGCGCTATGCAAAACAGGCCCGTGAATTTGCAGGATAATTTTTTGAATCAGGTGCGGAAGGAAAATGTGGCGGTCAGCATCCATTTGATGAACGGCTTCCAGATCAAAGGGAATGTGAAGGGGTTCGACAATTTCACGGTGATCATCGAGTCCATGGGAAAACAGCAGCTGGTCTACAAACACGCGATTTCCACCATTGCTCCGATGAAGCCGCTGAACAGCGCCTTTGAAGCAGAGTGTGCGGAAAAAGCGGGGAATGATCCGGCATGAAGGGCGCAAGAGGATTCCAGGTTGTCCGCGCTTTTGAAGGAAGGGACATTCACCTGCCCGGCCGCAAAACGGGCGCAAGCGCAGGCTACGATATCGAGGCGGCGGAGGATGCGCTGCTTCTGCCCCATGGGATGACGATGGTGGCGACGGGATTGAAAGCATACATGCAGCAGGATGAGGTGCTGTATCTTTACATCCGTTCAGGGCTTTCCGCGAGGCATCGGCTCATGCTCATGAACAATGTGGGCGTCATTGATGCGGATTACTACGATAATCCGGAAAACGAAGGGCACATCATGATCGCTTTCTGGAATCTTGGAACAGAGCCGTTCCAGGTGGAGAAGGGCATGAGGATCGCGCAGGGTGTTTTCATGAAGTATTTGATTGCGGATGAGGACGAGGCAGGCAAGGGAACAGGGCGCACCGGAGGCTTTGGTTCGACGGGACTTTAGGAAGTGATTTATGGAGCGTGTGGAAATAGGGATGGACTTTTTAAGGATGTGGAGGACGGATGAAGCTTTCAACCAAGGGCCGCTACGGCGTGGCCGCTCTGTATGAGCTGGCGTTCCACTATGGAAAGGGCGCGATTCCGCTGAAGGAGATCACCAGCAGCCAAGGGATTTCGGAGAACTACATGGAACAGCTCATGGGCCAGCTCCGAAAGGCGAATCTTGTCAAGAGCGTGCGCGGTGCCCAGGGCGGCTATATGCTGGCAAAACCGCCGGAGGAGATCACCATCGGGGAGATCATCACGGTGACGGAGGGTCCGATTGCGCTGGTGGACTGCCTGCTGACCAGCGCGGAGTCGTCGGATCAGTTTTGCGAGAGGGCAGGCGAATGCGCGACGCGCAATGTCTGGGAGAAGGTCTGCGAAAGCATCAGCAGCGTGCTCAATGCCATCACGCTGGCGGATCTCTGCAAGGACCATCCGAAGCGGGAAGCGTGAGGAACTAGAGGAAGATAAGTTCCCTAAGAATTTTGAGCAAGTCGTGCATACTCCCTTCGCTTCATAAATTTCAATAAAGTATGCCAATGCTTGCAAATTGCTCGGATATGTGCTATCCTATAGTGCGATGCGAGGAATCAATCATACTGCTCTCAGTTAGAAATTTTATTTCTTACTGAGAGTGCATGAGACTTCAGGCGTGCG
>CALGGN010000023.1 GCA_937915915.1 uncultured Selenomonas sp.
TAATGAAAAGTTTGCTGTTTTTGCTTGATTTGTGGGAAATATGAATAATTCAGGTTTAATATTATAGTGGAACTGGTGGTTAATCATGTACGGCAGCGACCGAAAGAAAATTCTCATTCTCCTCATATTGGAAGTCCTACAGAAAAATTCCGACCCCGACCACCATTTGACCCAACAGGAAATCCTCCGAATCCTAAAAAACGAGTATGGCATCACTTGCGACAGACGCTCGGTTAAGGCCAATGTGTTGGATTTGGTGGACATGGGTTACGACATCAACATGGATGACGGCTATTACTTTGCCAGCCGGGATTTCGAGAACGCAGAACTTCGTATGCTCATCGACAGCGTCCTCTTTTCCCGCCACATCTCTTTGAAGCAGGGAAAGCGGCTGATTGAGAAACTCAAAGCGCAGGGGAGCAAATTCTTTCAGGCAAAGGTTTCTCATGTGAGAGCCTTGCCCGATCTTAACCACACCGACAACAAGCACATCATGATTGTTGTCGATACGCTCAATGATGCCATCGAGGAAAAGAAGAAAGTGGAGTTCGCCTACAATTCCTACGGCACGGATTTCAAACTCCACCCAAGGGCGCATAGCCCATATTTGGTAAGCCCCTATCAGATGGTGGCGAGCAACGGCAGGTATTATCTTTTGGCTAATAGTGACAGATACCCCGATATTACCCATTTTCGGATTGACCGCATCACCGACATAAAGATGACGGATATTCCTATAAAGCCGATTACGGAAATCAAAGGAATGGAGCATGGTTTCAATCTCCCAAGGCACATGGCAGAACACACATATATGTTCTGCGGGGAAAGCGTCTCCGTTCAGCTAAAAGCACCAACATTTATGATGAACGACCTTATAGACTGGTTCGGCAGGGATTTTAGGATTATCCGAAAATCCGATGACGAGATTGTGGTAAGCGTAAAATGCAATTATAACGCTATGTTTTATTGGGCGTTGCAATACGGAGCTTATGCGGAAGTCTTGTCGCCGCCTGAACTGCGGAAGGAATTAGCCGATACGATACACGGCATGAACGAAAGATACAGTCGGCAGATTGGAGGAAATGAGCATGAAATTAAGTGAAATCCGTAAAGGATTGCAATGTGAAAATAGGGAAGGCGTACTGAAAGGCATGAACCGAGATGCCGTTGAAATTCTTAGCAGCTTGGGGCTTTTCCAAAATACCGACATCAGCCCCATGCGGACCATTGACAATATCCTCAGTCAAAAGGGTGCTGTCATGTGCGGCGATGATTGGGGTACGCTACCCTATAACACGTACCCCTTTGGCACGCCCGGCACACTTCAGCCTCGCTTACTCACGATATGCAGGGGGAAAGAAAAACTTGGTCATTTTTTAGAAGAAGTTTTGGCAAAAAGCTGGAAAATGCAGCGTAAGTACCCCCATGAAGAAAAAACTGTCATCATATTGACCGACAAATGGGATAACGCCACATTCAAAAAGCATGAAAAGATTTTTCTGAAATACGCCGTGCAAAACGAAATACGCTATATTATTCTTCTCATCACGGACTATGGCATTACCGAAATTCCCTTCCTCCCCAAAAATCCGGCAACCTTACGAGCCATACAATTTGAAGATATTGAAAACGATGAAGTTGTCGATGATATGACAAGGCTGCTTGACGGTAGACCTATTGAATTTTCTATCACGGAATATGCTCCTCAAAATGATGAGATGGTTAATTTCAAATTTTACTTGGAGGATATGAGGTGGGTGCGGACCGATAAACAGGGAATAGCGGAAGGCAATATTCAGCCCGATTATCTTCAGCAGTTTATCGAGGATATCAAGTGGATTACCGATATGCGAAAGAAAGTTGTCGCTCCTAAATCCAAAACGGTGGATGCTCCGATTTGCAGATTAAAAATTGCCGAGAAAACTGCTGAATGGGTCAAAGGAGCTATGTACAACGAAGATGACCATCGTTTTAGCGAATTGGAGCAGTCAGTTTGGGGATTTATCGGCACTTGTGAAAAACAAGCCTAAATTATGCTCCAACACAAATATGGAGGTGATAAGATGGACATTCTAAACTTCATAAATTCCAAGGACATCAGGGAATATTTACAAGGTATCAACTACAAGTGCGATTCCATGCAAGCGGCATGGCTCGTCTATCAGAGCGCAAACAAGACGATGGAGGAAAAGCACGCCGCCTACCATTGGATAATTGAGAATATGCCCGATTGCTCCATGCCGGAGCGGCGATTCGCCATCCACAGGGATAGCCTCCATGCTTTTTTGCAGGAGCATATTAACTTCTGTGAGACGCACAAGCATGAAATTGACAAAGACTCGTTTTGGGGAAATTTATCCGATGACGAGCAAGATTTGTATCGCGACGCTTTTGAGAGCCGCTGGTTTTGTTTTCCCACCCCGTTCAAGAAGGGAGATTTGGTGCATCGGTTTTGGGAAAATCCGCATCGGCACAGGTTTTGCGGCGGTGTGTTCGTTCTGAATGGCATCACCAATACCGAGGAGGATATCAAGCGATGCGTCCGAGCCGATGAATCCGATATGAATGCCTACGGTTGGTATCAGACGCCGGATGGGCAGATATACCACGAGGTCATGCACAATTACATGGATTTGGTGAAATTTACGGGCGAATTGTATGGACAGGAGAGAATCCTCATTGCACTCAGCAACTTTCTCCAAGATAAGATAGGGGTTGAGTTGTTGTTGCAGGCTCAGCGCACCTTAATGATGCGCGATTATGGGGAAGATGATGACCCCAACTGGTATACCGATGAAGGATTGGAGCTTGCGGGACTTGCAAACATTCCCAAACTGACCAAGGCGCAAAAACGAGCCAACCGTCTGCGGAGACGAAGGGTAACGAGGTATTTTTCATAATGTGGTTGTAGATGCGAGGAGTATCGACATGGAGAATATTTGGGAGCGGGAAGATTTCTGGGATATGGCATACGATTCGGTGCATATTGGCAGGTATGCCAGCCCGTTCAGGATTATGGATTCTGACGGGAAAATCCTGTTGGCTAAAGACAATGTTCATCATTTGAAGGCTGCTTTTGACGATTATGTGTTTGACAATCAGAACAGCTTGCATTATCCGTACATTGCGGTGGATACGGCTTGCCATCACGTGATGGTGGTTGAGAAGCAAACCGGACTTAAGGAGTGGCGAGAGTTCTTTGAACGGTGTGATTTCACTCACGACCACTGATTAGCCGAAGTTTGGGCAATTCGTCCTTCCAATTTGCGCGAATGGATAGAAAGGTGATGCGATATCTTGTATAGCAATCCGACTCATTACAAACTTATGAAGCGGAACAGAGACTCCGCAGAACCTTTGCTAAACATCGAAAGAGGACATAATCCGGGGGCGTATTTTTGGACTATGCCTGTCCGTGTGCTAAATCTTGATGATGTTACTTGGCATTCTGATAATCAGGATTGCCTTGATGACGTGGAGATTTCCATAGCGGAGGAGACGTTTGAGGATTTCCTGTATCCCGTTTTCCTCCGCCACTTTCAAAATGACCTGCCGGAAAATGCAGGTCGCGGCGAAGAATATCTGCCGGAACGGTATCGGAGCGGCATAGCTTTTGAATGGGTTTTGACCGATAATTTTTATACCTTTGCGCAGATTGAGGCGGTAATTCGGGATATCCAAGAGATTTTAGATTGCCTCAGAAATGACTATGCCAACGGCAAACTGGATTATATGCGAGATGGATTGCGAAATTTGCCGTATTATCTGCCGGAAAACAGAAAAATTATCGAGAAATTTTCCACAGATGAAGCCGATGCGATAGCAAAGAAAAACATCAAACATCTGACTGACTTCTACGAAAACTTTACTGCGAATTTGGAGCAGATGATAAACGCGGGAAAAGAACAGGGATATAAATTGATTTCCGTGTGCGGACCTTAATGATGTAGGATTTTATAGCGTGGTGAATTTTTGAAGAGGAGATATGACAATGGATTACATTGAATCCATAAACGGTTGCCGGAATTTGGACGAACTGTTTTTGCTGTGGAAAAACAAGCCCAAAGGAATCGTAACTGCTAAAAAGGGCGAATTAACGATTGACCATAGCAACAGCTACTTTATCGCCGACGGAATTGTAAATCCGAATATTTGGGAAGACACCAGCCACAAGAAAATCCTTTATGTGCTGAAAGAGGCATATGGGGAGGATTGGGGCGAAAACACGCTTGCCTCATGGCTTGGCAACTCCCATCCGCGGGTGGGGCTTTGGAGCAGGGTCGCCCGGTGGACATACGGGTTGCAGCGCACTTCGCTTAACAGCATCCGGCGGTACAAAGAATCCCTTACGGAAGAAGAACATAATGAGGCATTGGAAGCCATAGCCGTGTTGAATCTGAAAAAGAGCAACGGAAAATCCTGCTCGGATTATGACGAGATTGCTGCTTATGCGAAATTCGACAAAGAGGAAATCCAGAAAGAATTTGAATTGATAGATGCGGATATAGTTGTCTGCGGTTCAACTTTTAAGACGTTGTGGTATTCCGTGTTCGAGAAGCCGCCCTTGCAAAACGACAGAAATGACAATTGGTATTATTTTCGTGAGATATGCGGAAGGCAGCGACTTTTTATCGATTATTACCATCCGGCTAACCAATGGCCTGACCTTCTTAATTATTATGGACTAATCGGCATTTATCAGCAGGCGTTGCTGGAGCAGCATGGGCAA
Source organism: uncultured Selenomonas sp. (assembly GCA_937915915.1). Lineage (GTDB taxonomy): Bacteria > Bacillota > Negativicutes > Selenomonadales > Selenomonadaceae > UBA9786. The sequence goes on from CALGGN010000023.1 coordinate 4,730, forward strand.
CAGGAGTGATGCGATTATGATTTTAACGACGATGATTATTTGCACTCAATCAAACTTGGCGGCTTTGAAAATTATGTTTTGGCGTCAGATATGTCATTCAAAGATATTTTTAAAATTGACAGCGATGAAGATTTAACGCTGTACGTTTTCTATCACGAATACTGCACGACGCACTTGAATATAATTGGCGTTAAAAATGGCACGTGGCAAAATTATATCGACAGCAAAAAAATCAGCGAAATTTATTTTGGCGGGAATGACGGCTACAAAATGGACGGCAGTATTTTTTACGACAAGCCAATTTGTAGCGGCGATAAAATAACAATTCCATACCGCCGTTGGCACTGGGAAGGAACTTCACAAGTTGAAGGCGAAATTCGCTTAAAATGGGACAACGCGGCAAAGTGGTTCAGCATTGAGCAAGTTAAATATTGAGGTGGCGAAAGTGAAAAAATTTTTCGGCGTAATTTTTGCATTGCTACTGATGACAAATTCGGCGTTCGCAATGACTTTTTCAGAACCTATGAAATTTGGCGAAATTTCTTTTACTGTGGTTGAAGGTACAAGAATTAGCGGGGCTGATAATAATTTCGGCGATTCTTACGGAAAAGGCGTTGCCATTTTTGGACACGACGTAACCGCCATAAAATGTTTTTACGATTATGACGCCGCGCCGCGTTTTGGCGACGAAAATTTTAATTATTCCGTGAATGTGATTCTTGACACTGAAATTTATGCAATTTTTTCAGATGAGCCGATAATTTTTTATCTGTTTGTAAATGGCGGCTACGATTTGGAAAGTACAAATTTTACATTGATTGGCAAAATTTCTGACGGTACTTTTATAAAATATTTTGACCTTGCCGAATTTGACGAAGATTATTATAGCCGTCCTGCCGGTGCTTACCTTGACAAAAATTTTACTTGCGACGGCGACACGATAACTTTTTATTGGAAACAAGGCGAAGAAATTATTGGGCGTTGGATTTTTCAATGGCACGCGGGAAAAGAAAATTTTATGCTGAAAGAATTGATGAGGTGATAAATTGTTTACCGGGATAATTGAAGAAACCGGCAAGCTGAAAAGTTTGAACGGCGGGCGAATTGAAATAACCTGCGCGAAAATTTTGGGCGATATAAAAATTGGCGACAGCATCAGTACCAATGGAATTTGCTTGACAGTTACGGACTTTGCAGAAAATTTTTTTGCGGCTGACGTAATGCCGGAAACTTTAAGGCGGACTTCGTTGGAAAATTTAAATATTGGCGGCGCGGTAAATCTTGAACGCGCAATGAAAGTTGGCGACAGATTCGGCGGACACATTGTAAGCGGACACATTGACGGCGTTGGAAAAATTACCAACATTCGCACGGACGGCAACGCCATTTTTATAACAATTTCGGCTGAAAATTTTTTGCTGAAACAAATTGCCGCCAAAGGTTCGGTTGCACTGGATGGAATTAGTTTAACTATTGTTGACGCGGGCGCAAATGATTTTAGCGTGTCTATGATTCCGCACACTCGCGCAGTTACCAATTTTAATTTTAAGCGCGTAGGCAGTGTCGTAAACATTGAAACTGATATTTTGGCAAAGTACATTGAGCGGCTGATAAATTTCAAAACTGCGCCGGAAATTACGAAAGATTTTTTGCTTGAAAACGGCTTTTAGAAATTTTTTCAGCTGTCAAGACTTAATGTAAGAGGAGTGAATTTAAATGACGAACGAAGAAAAAATTTTGTCAATGCTTGAGAAAATGCAAGCCGATATTGACACATTGAAAAAAAAGTTAAACGTTCAAGACGAAGAAACGCCGGAACAATACGAGGCAAACAAAAAAGCCTTACTTGAATTGATTAATACGCCTTTAACTCCGGAAGAACAAAAAGAAGCCGATGAATTTGCCGAATATATTGCAGAAATGGACGCACGAAAGGCGGCAGTTTAATGAAATATTTACTGGATACAAATATTGTAAGCGAAATTTTGCGTAACAATGAAATTGTTCAAAAAAATTTCAATAAAGCTTTGCAGGAAAATTCCCGCGTTTATATTTGCTCAATCGTCTACTATGAAATTATGCGTGGCTTAAAAGCGGCTAAAAAATTTCAATTCTTGAGAAAATTTATCGAAATTAATAACCGTTTGCCACATTTAACTTTGGACAAAGAAAATTTTGAAACTGTCGAAAAAGCCATTGAAATTTACGTACAACTTCACAAAGGCAAGCAAATTGAAGACAACGATATTTTCATTGCCGCCACTGCGATTGTAAATAATTGTACGCTTGTTACGGCGAATGTTAAACATTTTGAGTGCGTCGAAGGTTTAAAACTTATAAATTGGAGGGAAAATGGATAATGAAACTTAAAGAATTGCATAAAAAGTTACTTGAACTGCAAGACATTGAGTACAGAGGTTATCAATCAGCAATGTTGCCGATGATTGGCAAAGAAAGAAATATTGGTATACGTTCAGCCGCAATTATCAATTTGGCGAAACAATTCTTTGACGATAAATCGAAGGCAGAATTTTTAAATCAGTTGCCGCACAAATATTTTGAAGAAGATTTAATCCACGTTTGGATAATTAAGGGAATGAAAGATTATGACGAATGTTTAAGGGCGGTAAAAAATTTCCTGCCTTACGTCGATAATTGGGCTGTGTGTGATTCATTGATACCGAAAATTTTTGCACAACACACAGATAAACTTATTGGCGAAATAAGAAATTGGCTGGACAGCGATTCAACCTACACCGTGCGATTTGCCATTTTAATGCTGATGAAATTTTATCTTAATGAGCATTATGACAAAAAATATTTGCAAATGGTCGTAAATGTTCAATCAGATGCATACTATATCGAAATGGCAGCGGCGTGGTTTTTTGTTGAGGCTTTAATAAAGCATTACGACGACACAATTACTTTTTTGCAGGAAAGGTTAATTTACCCCAAAATTCATACTAAAACGATTCAAAAAGCTGTAGAAAGTACCCGAGTTTCAGATGATCGAAAGGAATATTTAAAAACTTTACGCAGGGGGTACTATTAATGAATTTTGCAACGATTGAACAGGCGATTGACGATATTAAAAATGGCAAAATGATTGTGGTTATTGACGACGAAGACCGCGAAAACGAAGG
>CALGGN010000024.1 GCA_937915915.1 uncultured Selenomonas sp.
GTGCCGCTGCCAACTTATGGTCATAAACCGGATCCGGATAAGACCTACTATTATCTGGACTGGCATGCAAAAAAACTTCGGGGGATTTTCCTCAGTGCCTACCAGAACGAGGCCAGGCCCCGCTATGGCTTCGACCTGACCCAGATTGCCTGGGTGCGGGACACCCTGGGGGCAGTGCCGCAAGGCTGGCAGGTAGTTGTTTTCGCTCATGATGCCCCCTTGCCGGAGCTGGACCCATGGTCAGAGGAAATACGAAACGGCAAGCTCTTGATGCAGGCTCTGGATAACGGCAAGCCCAGGATACTGGCCTATATCCACGGCCATGCTCATGCGGATTTCATCTATCAATGGCGGGGGAAAAAGAACTTTCCCATTATCGCCATAGGATGTGCAAAATGCGAGGATATGGCCGAGCGCAAAGTGGAGGGAAGCCATACCCCCGCCAGAGTGCTGGGGGAAGCAAGCCAGGAGCTTTGGGATATCCTGATTATCAAAGATAGCGGAAAGCTGCATTTTGTGCGATTCGGTGCAGGTCGTGACAGAAATATCTAAAAGGCCCTGTCCGCCCCCTAGGGGGCGGGGGACCATCGAAGATGGCGACGCAAAGCTAGTCCTCTAGAGGATGGTGGGGGGAATTACACAAAACAACAAGGGAGGGCAATCCATGAAGAAGGTTATCACCTACGGCTCCTTCGACCTTTTCCACAAGGGACACTACCGCCTGCTCCAGCGGGCTAAAGCTCTGGGAGATTACCTTATTGTGGGTGTCACCACGGAGCATTTCGATGAGGAACGGGGCAAGCTGAACCTTATCGACCCCATCATAAAGCGCATTGAAAATGTAAAAGCCACAGGCTTTGCCGATGAAATTATCGTGGAGGATCATGTGGGGCAGAAGGTGGAGGATATACAGAAGTACCAGGCGGATATCTTCACGGTGGGCTCTGACTGGACGGGGAAGTTTGACTATCTGAAGGAATACTGCGAGGTCATCTACCTGCCCCGCACGGAAGGTATTTCCAGCACCATGCTGAGAGCCGAGGCCTACGAGCTGGTGCACATGGGCATCATGGGCAGCGGCCGCATCGCAGGCCGCTTCGTCCCCGAGTCCCGATTTGTCAGCGGCCTTTCCATTGACGGGGTATTCAATCCCCGCATCAAAAGCGCCGAACGCTTTGCGGAAGAGCATAAGCTGGACTTTTTCACGGACGATGAGGAGGAGTTCTACAGCAAGGTCAATGCCGTAAACATTGCTTCGCCCCATGTCACCCACTACGCCTACGCCAAGAATGCCTTGGAGCATGGGGTGCATGTGCTGTGCGAAAAACCCCTGTGCCTTACCAAGGCCCAGGCAGAGGAACTGTATGCCTTGGCTAAAGCGAAAAAACTGGTGTTGATGGAGGCCATCAAGACTGCCCATGCCCCCGGTTTCATCCGTCTTTTGAGCACGGTGAAAAGCGGCACCATCGGCGAAGTGCGGGACGTGGAAGCCTGCTTCACCCGCCTGACGCCTGACCACCTGCGAGAACTTACAGATACGGAGTGCGGCGGCAGTTTTACGGAATTCGGCAGCTATGCCATTCTGCCGATACTGAAGATTCTTGGCCTGCATTATGAAGATGTGGAATTCAAGATGTTCCTGGCGGAAAACGGCGTAGATGTTTACACTAAAGCCTATTTTACCTATCCCAATGCCATAGCTACAGCCAAGACAGGACTGAAGGTAAAGTCCGAGGGACAGCTCTTGATTTCCGGCACCAAGGGGTATATTCTGGTGCCTTCCCCCTGGTGGCTTACCCACGAATTTGAAGTCTGCTATGAAAACCGCGAGCAGAATCAGAAGATTGCCACCCGTTTCCTGGGCGGCGGCCTGCGCTATGAGCTCAGCGACTTTATCTCCACCATCAACGGCTACGGCAAGAGTGAGTTCAAGCTCACTGCCAGCGAGAGCATCGCCATGGCAGAGATCATGGAGAAATTCCTGGCAGCCAGAAAGCAAATGCAGGAGGCAAAGTGAAGTGGCAAAGACAAAAATCTGGGCGCACAGGGGAGCCTCCGGCTGGGACAAGCAATACGCCCCGGAGAACACCATGCCTGCTTTCGAGCGAGCCATCAAGATGGGAGCGGACGGCATCGAGACCGATGTGCAGCTGACCAAAGACGGCATCTTAGTGCTGGCCCATGATGAGACCATCGACAGGGTCAGTGACGGCAGCGGGTGGATCAAGGATTACACACTGGAAGAGTTAAGGGGATTCAGTTTCAGCAAGACACATCCGGAGTTCGGCAAGGTGGAGCTTCCCACCTTGGAGGATTTGCTCTTTCTTCTTCAGGACACGGATCTGGAGCTGAACTTGGAGCTGAAAAGCGGCGTGCTTTACTACGAGGGCATGGAGGAAAAGACCGCGGACATGGTGCACCAAATGGGCATGGACGAGCGGGTGATCTACTCTTCCCTCAGCCATTACTCGGTGAAGAAAGCCATGGCATATTGCAAGGAGAAGGGCTATCCCTCTCGCTTTGGCATACTATCCGGCAATCTTATCAGCAAGGCCGCCGAGTATGTACAGGGGCTGGGAGCAGACGCCTACCATCCCCCGGCAGCTCGGATGAATGAAAGAACCCTGTCGGAATGTCACGACAGGGGACTGAAGGTTCATATCTGGACTGTGGATATAAAAAGCGAAATCAAGCGCTGGTCAGATGCAGGCGTGGATGCCATCATCACCGACTGTCCTGACAGTGGCAGGAGAGTGGTGGATGGGGATATGAGCTGGTGGAGAGGGTAACATGCACTTAACCAAGGAAGACCGCTACATCCGCCGCCGTCTGCGGCAGGCGAGAAACCAGGCCAGGGAGTTTTACAAAAACCGCAAATATCCCATCAACCCCAGGAAAATAGTCTTCACCACCATCGAAGGCACCACAGGCTTTTCCTGCAATCCCAAGTACATTGCCCTGGAGCTATTACGGCGCAGGCAGGATTTAGACCTGGTCTGGCTGGTGGATGATATGGCAAAGGAGTTCCCAACCGGCATCCGCAAGGTAAAGAACACCCTGCAAAACCGCGCCTATGAACTCTCCACTGCCGCAGTCTGGGTGGACAACAGCCGCAAGCAACTGGAATGCCGCAAAAGGACGGGGCAGTTTTACTTGCAGACCTGGCATGCCAGTATATCAAATAAGCCCATAGGGCTGCAAAGAGGGGCATCTTTTTCCAGGATTGCCCGGCTGGTGACGGAGCATGATTCCCGCATGATAGACCTTTTGGTGACGAATTCCAAATGGGTGGAGGAGCATGCGGCCCTAGGGCTGCTCTATCATGGGAAAATGCTGCGCACAGGCTCGGCGAGAGTTGATGCACTGCTAAATGACAGGGAAAATCTCAGACGCAAGTTCCGAGAAAAGTACGGACTGACAGATGATGTGAAGATTGCCATGTATGCTCCAACCTTTAGGAGCGGCAGCCAGGGGACGGACAGGAATCCAGAAATGCAGAACAAGCTGCCGGACTTTGACAGATTGAAATCCTCCCTTGAAAAGAGATTTGGCGGCGTATGGGTGCTTGTCCTGCGCCTGCATCCCCAACTGACGGTTCGCCATATTTCGGCGGGGATAGCAGGGGGAGCAAATTCTTCCGTCATAGATGCCAGCCGTGAGGATGATATGTGCGAAACCTTGGGGGCTGCGGATGCCATGGTTACGGATTATTCCGCCATCGCCTTTGACGCCGCTTATATGGGCTTGCCTGTCTTCCAGTATGTTTACGACTTGCAGGATTATATAGGTGAGCGGGGACATTTGCTCTTTGACTTGGCCAAGCTGCCCTTTCCCTATGCAGAGGAGATGGAAGGCTTGTGCAGAGCCATAGAAGCATTTGACGCGACAGCCTATCGGCAGGGCTTGCAGGAGCTTTGGCAAAAGACGGAACTGAAGGAAGACGGCAGGGCATCGGCAAGGATTGCCGATGTAATCGAGGCAAGGCTGAGGGAAGCAGGAGGTGCTGCAGATGCAGGATAAAATCATAGGATTTACTGCCGGTGTCTTCGATATGTTCCATATCGGCCATCTGAACCTGCTGAAGAATGCGGCGGCTCGCTGTGACTACCTCATCGTAGGAGTGAACTCTGATGAGCTGGTGCAAAGCTACAAGGACAAGAAAACCGTTGTGCCCCTGGAGGAGCGCATGGAGATTATCAGGCAGATCAAATATGTGGATGAAGTAGTGAGGATTGACAGCCTGGACAAGAAAAAGAGCTGGGAAATGCTGCACTATCACCGGCTCTTTATCGGGGACGACTGGAAAGGAAATCCCCGCTGGCAGAAAACCGAGCAGGATATGGCTCGATTGGGCGTAAAGGTAATCTACCTGCCCCACACGGAGGGAACATCCTCTACGCTTCTGCGGGACAGGCTGGGCGATGATAATTGGGGGCTGACGATGAAAGCAGACAAGGAATACTGTATGAGCTCATATCTTACCGTAAGATATGTTTATCGCAAGGACAAGCTTTTTAGAGAAGGACTTTTCCACCGGGAGCATCCCGACATACCCAGGGAACAAAAAATCCCCTGTTTTACTGCTGTGGATATTGATTCCGTCATACGAAGACTCCTGCCCCCCCCCGAAGACAGCGGCGGTGTTCCTCAGCGGCGGCATGGACTCGGCCATCCTGGCCTCTTACATGCCCAAGGGCACCAAAGCCTACACAGCTCGCTGCATAGGCACGGGCACGATAGACGAAACCGAGCGGGCGGCGGTATATTGTCGGGCTTACGGATTGGAGCATGTTATCGTGGACGTGACCTGGGGGGATTACCTGCAGGCCATGGAAGAACTGATGATTCACGACGGCAGCCCCATTATTCCCAATGAACCCCAGGCGTACCTGATGGCAAAAAAGGCCAAGGCTGACGGAGTACAGTGCATTGTCTATGGAGATTGTGCAGATACTGAATTTGGCGGTATGACCAAGCTGCTGGCCAAGGATTGGGATTTTGATGGCTTTGTGGAGAGATTTACCTTCTTGGATCCGCGCAAAGTGCTTAAAAATCCTGTGGATATGGGCGAAATCTTTGAACCATACAGAAAAGGCGACAAGGGCATAGATTTTATTTCCTTCATTGCCGGGCCTTATGCAGTATCAGCAGCCGGAGCTTTGACCAATGCCATGGATGCTGTCGGGTTGGAATTTGTGGACCCGTATGAGCATTGCTGCCTGGGAGAGCCGCTGGATCTTCAAAGGGTCAGAAGCGGTGACAGCAAATACCTTGTCCGTGACCTTTTCAGGCAGAGATATCCCGGCATGGAAGTGCCGGAGAAGCTCCCCATGTCCAGACCTGCCGATGCCTGGCTGAAAGACTGGGAAGGGCCGAAGCGGGAAGAGTTCCTGCCGGGATGTATCGAAGGGCTGACAGGGGAGCAGAGATTGTTGTTGTTTAGTTTGGAAAGGTTTTTGGATTTGATTGGTGTGTAGGGGGAATCATGATGAGAGTTCTGGTAGTCGGAAATGGATTTGATTTGGCGCATTATTTACCTACGAAATATACAGATTTTCTTAAGGTAGCAGAGTCGGCACAAAAAGACTTCATACAAAATGATGATGGCGATGCAGCTAAAGCGCAACAAAATAAGAAGCGGAAGGGGTTGTTAGGACAGCCCGTCTCGAATGAAAATTTGTTGCAAAGGGCAATCATGAGTGTAGTGATCAAGTTCAAAGAGTGCTTCATGGACCATATTAGTGAAGAATGGAAGACTGGGCGCATACAACAACCAGGAACGATTGATCATGGCGAGCTGACGGACCGTATATTACGGTTGTTTGATAAAAAAATAAAAGAACTTGATAAATACAATTTGGCATGGGAAAGTTTACTTTTGAAGCAAAATATTTGGCTCCAATATTTTCTGGAAAGATATGATGATGTTAAACCTGAATTATTCATATTTCCCACAAATC
>CALGGN010000025.1 GCA_937915915.1 uncultured Selenomonas sp.
GACCAAGGACTATGTCCAGCTGGTCAAGAGCCGCACCATGCTGGAGAACGTCATTGCCGACAGCGGGGACGATCTCACGGTGAAGCAGCTGCGCGGCATGCTGGATGTCACCAATGAGACCGGCACCCGTATCCTGGAGTTCACGGTGACGAGTCCGGATCCGGAGCAGGCCAAGCGGCTGGCCAACGCCTTCAACCGCCAGGCGATCCTGTTCCTGCCGGACGCGGAAGCAAGGGAGGGCGCGGCAGAGATCCCGGGCAAAGCCAAGGAAGCGCCTATGCTGGTTTCTGTACTGCTGACTGCCGCGGTCGCGGTGCGGGCCATCGGCGGCAGCTCCGTGACATTTCCCTGGAAAAGCGGCGCGCTGCTCTCGGTCCTGACGACCTTCTTTGTCTTCTCGGGCAAGACGCTGGGCGGCTTTGCTGCGGACCGGTTCGGCATCCGGAAAAGCGCGTGGTTTTCTGTGCCGCTGGCGGCGCTGCTGTGCTTCGCGCTGCCCTTCCTGTTCGGCTCTCTCAGGATCTTCCAGAGCGGCGCCGCCATCGCCGGCTGGTCCGGCATCGTGGACATCGGCCGCAGCGACAACCTGATCGTCACCGACCGGGACCTGTTCCCCGAGGGCAGCGTGGAGATCGACACCGTGCGCATCTTCGCGGAGATGGAGCCGGAGACCATCATCTCCTACGCGGGCACCATGATCTGTGCCTCCGAGTCGGACCTGGCCCCCTGCTTCGCGGAGTTGATGGAGAAGAACGACTGCCCCATGCGCCGGGTGGAGGGCTTTGAATACCTCACCGGCGGGGGCATGAAGGGCGTCATCGACGGGAGCGTGGTGCTCTGCGGCGGCGTGACCCACCTGATCCAGAACGGTTTCGAGACGCTGGTGGAGGCGGGCTATCAGCCGGAGATCGCTTATTTCGAGTGCTTCCATGAGATGAAGCTCATCGTTGACCTCATGTACGAGGGCGGCATGGCAAAGATGCGCAAGTCCATCAGCGATACGGCTGAGTACGGCGACTACACGACAGGCCCGCGCATCATCACACCGGAGGTCAAGGCTGTGATGAAGCAGGCTCTGGCGGAGATTCAGGACGGCACCTTTGCACGCAACTGGCTGGTGGAGAACCGTGCGGCAGGCCGCGCGAACTTCCTTGCGCAGCGCCGCATCCATGCGGAGCATCCGATCGAAAAGGTCGGCGCAAAGCTCCGTGGCATGATGTCGTGGCTGAAAGACGGCAGCGATCTCTCGAAGGATTAATGGGATTTTTGTCGAATACATAGGAACAGAAGGTAAATCGGCCTTCCCCTTTGGGGAAGAGGATCGCGGAAGCGGCGGACAAGGCTTGCTGAGGCTTTCCCCTTTTCCCGGAGGAGGAGGCTGTTCTGTTGTATGAAGGAGGGCTTAGCCAATGGGGATGAATATGAGCGAGAAAATCCTCGCCAGGCATGCGGGTGTGGATCATGTAGAGCCGGGCATGCTGCTGATGTGCAAGCTGGATATGGTGCTGGCCAATGATGTGACAGCGCCGCCGTCCATCAAGGAATTCGAGAAAATCGGGCGCCCGGTGTTCGATCCTGCAAAGATCGCTCTGGTGCCGGATCATTTTCAGCCGGCAAAGGACATCAAGAGCGCGGATCTGGCAAAGAGCGTGCGTGATTTTGCCAAGAAGCATAAGATCGTGCATTATTTCGAGGCGGGACGTGTGGGCATTGAGCACGTCATTCTGCCGGAAATGGGCATTGTAGGGCCCGGCATGCTCACCATCGGAGCGGATTCCCACACCTGCACCTATGGCGCGGTCAATGGCTTTTCCACGGGCGTCGGCACGACGGATCTTGCGGTGGCGATGGCAACAGGTGAAGCCTGGTTCAAGGTGCCGGAGGCCATCAATGTGCATCTCACGGGCAAGAAACCCGCGAACATCAACGGCAAGGATGTCATCCTGACCCTGATCGGCAAGATCGGCGTGGATGGTGCGCTCTATAAGTCTTTGGAGTTCACGGGGCCGGGGGTGGCCGAGCTGACCATGACCGACCGCTTGACCATTGCGAATATGGCAATCGAGGCCGGTGGCAAGAACGGCATTTTCCCCTTTGACGAGGTCACGAAGGACTATGTGGAAGGCCGCGTCAAGGCGGCGTATGAGCCGGTTGTGCCCGATGAGGATGCCGCCTACTGCCAGACGGTGGAAATCAACCTGTCCGAATTGAAGCCTGTCGTGGCATTCCCGCATCTGCCGGGCAACACGAAGCCGGTGGAGGAAATCGGCGCTCCCATTGAAATCCAGCAGGTCGTGATCGGTTCCTGTACGAACGGGCGTCTGGAGGATCTGGAGATTGCGGCGGGAATCCTGAAAGGCCATGAGGTGCACCCCGATGTGCGCTGCATCGTGATCCCGGGAAGCCAGGCAATCTATCAGGAGGCCATGCACCGTGGCTATATCGACACCTTCATTGACGCGAAATGCGTGGTGAGCACGCCGACCTGCGGCCCGTGCTTGGGCGGCTATATGGGTATCCTTTCCGCCGGGGAGCGCTGCGTTTCCACGACAAACCGCAATTTCCGCGGGCGCATGGGGCATGTGGACAGCGAAGTCTATCTGGCGGGACCGCATGTAGCGGCGGCCAGCGCAATTTTGGGACGGATTGCGACACCGGAGGAGGTAAAGTGAGATGAAATTAGAAGGAAAAGTATGGCGCTACGGCGATAACATTGATACGGATGTCATCATTCCCGCACGTTATCTCAACACGTTTGACCCGAAGGAGCTGGCATCCCATTGCATGGTGGATATTGACGAGAGCTTTGCACAGAATGTGCAGGCAGGGGACATCATGGTTGGCGGCAAGAACTTCGGCTGCGGTTCCTCCCGCGAGCATGCGCCTGTTGCCATCAAGGCATCGGGCGTTCCCGTGGTCATCGCGGCAAGCTTTGCGCGCATCTTCTATCGCAATGGCATCAATATCGGACTCCCGCTTTTGGAGATCGGCGATGATGTGGAAAAAATCAAGGCGGACGATCGGCTCCGCATCGATACCTCCACGGGTACGATCGAGGATCTGACCACAGGCGATGTGTTCCACGCGCACCCGCTGCCGGGTTTTGTGCAGGATATCGCGAAGGCTGGCGGGCTCATCAACTATATCAAGAGCAAATGAGGAAAGCATGATGAAAAAAATCGTAGTCATTCCGGGCGATGGCATTGGCGGAGAAATCACGCGCTCTGCTGTCGAGGTTTTGAAAAAAACAGATGAAAAGTTCCGGCTGGGGCTTTCCTATGAGGAGCATGATGCGGGCGGAACCGCTTATGACAAATTCGGCACGCCGCTGCCTGAAAGCACGCTGGAGGCATGCAAGCAGGCGGACGCGGTCCTGTTCGGTGCGGTGGGCGGCGAAAAATGGGATAACGTGGAGCCATCCCTGCGCCCTGAAAAAGCGATTCTGGGCTTGCGCAAAGGACTGGGGCTTTATGCGAATCTGCGCCCTGTGAAGGTGGCGGACGCGCTGGTGGAATATTCCCCGTTGAAGCCAGAGCTGGTCAAGGGCGTGGATCTTGTGATCGTGCGCGAGCTGGTGGGCGGCATCTACTTCGGCGACCGCTGTGAGTCGGAGCAGCACAATGGGGCGGAGCGCGCCTGGGATTTGGAGAACTATTCCGTCCCCGAGGTGGAGCGCATCGCGAAGCTCGCCTTTGAGACAGCAAAGGTCCGCCGCGGAAAAGTGACCTCCGTGGACAAGGCAAATGTGCTTGCAACGTCCCGCCTGTGGAGAAGAACGGTCACGAAACTGGCGGGAGAGCATAAGGATGTGGAGCTCAACCATCTCTACGTGGACAACTGCGCGATGCAGCTTGCCGTGCGTCCGACGCAGTTCGATGTCATTGTCACGGGCAATCTGTTCGGGGATATCCTGAGCGACGAGGCGGCGGTCATCGGCGGTTCCATCGGGCTCATGCCCTCCGCCAGCATTGGCGAGCTTACGAGCCTTTATGAGCCGATTCATGGTTCCGCGCCGGATATTGCGGGCAAGGGCATCGCGAATCCGATGGGCACGATCCTTTCCGCGGCCATGCTCCTGCGCTATTCCCTGGGGCTGGAAAAAGAGGCAGACGCCCTGGATGCAGCTGTTTCGGCCGCTCTTGACGCCGGCTTGCGCACGGCTGACATTGCCGGCAAGGGAGATGTTTCCCTTTCGACGCAGCAGATGGGGCAGGCCATACGCAGCAGATTGTGTTAGTCTTGACATAACCTAGCATTTAACTATGATTTTGCGGAAAAAGGCGCGAAGATGGAGAGCGCTGTCGGTCTGTTCGGTGCGCTTGAGAGCCATAAGAGTACCTCCGGTAAAACAACTGTCTACTATATTACTCCACTAAAGCGATGAAGTCAA
>CALGGN010000026.1 GCA_937915915.1 uncultured Selenomonas sp.
AGGCCTAATTGGCCGCATATGAAGAACCCCCAGCTATGCTGGGGGGTATCTTTTTGTGTCAAAAAAAGAAAATCACGACAAAATAAGTGAAATCTGTACCATTGTTACACAAATCAAGAGAATTGAATAAAAACTTCTGTAACGTTGTTCCAACGTCTTCCCAAGCCGTTGAAGTCCCAATCCTCCCATGATAGTATGACTTTACCTTAAGGGCACGGTACCATGCATGGGCAAGTACAAACACTCGTTTCAGAGAAGGAGAGGCAAGAAATGAGCAAACAAGAGATTTTTGACAGATTTCTCGAGTTCATGGCGAATTTCGCTCAGATCAAGAGTGTGGTCGCTTTGCGTGACGGCTTCATCATGACAACGCCGTTCACCATCGGCGGGTCGCTCTTCCTGCTGATTGCGAATTTGCCGATTCCCGGCTACCCGGAATTCATGGCATCCATTTTCGGACAGGACTGGACGGCGCCGTTGAATGCGGTAGCGGGCGCAACGTTCAGCGTATTGGCTCTTATCGTGGTCATGTCCATCACCTACAAATTCGTGGCGAACGAAGGCTGCGACGCGAGTATGGCGTCGCTTCTGGCACTGTCCACCTTCCTCGTCCTCATGCCTCCTGAGATCGTGACAGAAGGCGGTGAGGTAGTCGGCGGCATTATTCCGAAGAACTGGGCAGGCAGCAACGGTGTCATCACCGCCATCCTCGTTGCATTCTTTACCAGTTATGTGTTCTGCTATTGCGAGAAGAATCATCTCACCATCAAGATGCCGGATTCCGTGCCCAGCGGCGTGGCAAGAGCCTTTGAAGCGCTCATTCCGGGCATCGCCCTCTTCACTGCGGCGGCCATTTTCTACGGCATCTGCCACTATGCGGGAGCAACCACGGTGCCGGAACTCATTTTCCTGGTCATCCAGACTCCGTTGCAGGGGCTTTCGGATAGCATTGGCGGCGGAATTGTCATCGTCGGCTTGCAGAGCGTGCTTTTCTGGGCAGGCGTGCATGGGCCGAACGTAGTCGGCGGTGTGGTCAGCCCGCTGCTCTTGGCGAACTCCTTGGATAATCAGGCGATTCTGGATGCGGGCGGACAGCTCATGGGCAATCCGGCTGCCCACATTTTCACAGCGCAGATCAATGACGTCTTTGTGAAAAGCGGCGGCTGCGGTTTGACATTGGGACTCATCATCGCGGCTCTCATGGTCGCAAAGTCCAGCCAGATGAAGTCCCTGACCCGTATGGCGCTGGTGCCGGGACTGTTCAATATCAACGAGCCCATCATCTTCGGCCTGCCCATCGTGTTCAACCCCTATCTGCTCATCCCCTTCACCCTCGTTCCTCTCATTGCCATGGTCATCACCTATGCGTCCATCGCCGTGGGCTTCATGGCTCCCTTCAGCGCCGTACAGGTGCCGTGGACGACGCCTCCCATCATCGCCGGGTTCCTTCTGAACGGATGGCAGGGTGCAGTGGTGCAGATCGTGAACCTCGTCGTGGCTACCCTCATCTACCTCCCCTTTATCAAGTCCCAGGATAAGTCTCTCCTGGAGGAAGAGCGTCAGGAGGTTGAAGAAGAGGAAGCAGCACAGCAGGTTTGACAGGGAGGCATAACGCAATGGAAGGATTGGAACTGGTCGCATTCCAAATCATCTCGTCGGTCGGAACGGCGCGCAGCAGTTATATCGAGGCGATTCAGGAAGCTAAGAACAAGAATTACGATCGGGCAAAAGAACTTATCGAGGAGGGAGACCAGACCTTTATCGAGGGGCATGATGCCCATCTGAAATTGTTGCAGGAGGAAGCGGAAGGAAAGAGCATCGTGAGCCTTTTGATTCTCCATGCAGAGGATCAGCTCATGAGCGCGGAGGGGTTCAAGCAGATTGCACTGGAATTCATAGATGTCTATCAGAGAATCGATGCATTGGAGAAGTGAGTTGGAGAAGGAGGAATAGGTATGGGTTTTCCACAGGGATTTTTGTGGGGTGGTGCAGTCGCTGCCCACCAGCTCGAAGGGGCATGGCAGGAAGGCGGCAAAGGCATGAGTGTCGCGGATGTCATGACTGTCGGCGGACCGAACAAGGAACGTGAAATCACGGATGGCATTGTGGAAGGCGAGTACTACCCGAACCATGAGGCGATCGACTTTTATCATCACTACAAGGAAGACATCGCGCTTCTGGCGAAGCTGGGATTCCGCTGTTTCCGCACCAGCATCGCATGGACGCGGATTTTCCCGAAGGGGGATGAGACGGAGCCGAACGAGGAAGGACTGAAATTCTACGATGACCTTTTCGACGAAATGCTGAAGTATGGCATGGAGCCTGTGGTCACCCTGTCCCATTTCGAGCTGCCCTATCATCTGGTGAAGCAGTACGGCGGCTGGCGAAGCCGCGAGCTTGTGGATATGTTCGTTCGCTTCGCTGTCACTTGCTTCAAGCGTTACAAGAACAAAGTGAAATACTGGATGACTTTCAACGAGATCAACAACCAGAGGGACGTCTATCGGGAATTCACGGCCTTCACGAATTCCGGCGTGCTTTACAAGGAAGGCGAGAACCGCTATGAAGTTCTCTACCAGGTCGCGCATCATGAATTTGTCGCCGCTGCCAAGGCAACGGTGGAAGGGCACAAGATCAATCCGGATTTCCAGATCGGCTGCATGATGGCAATGACGCCGGTGTACCCGGAGACCTGCAAGCCGATGGATCAAATGGCCGCATTAAAGGAAATGGACCGCACCTTCTTTTTCAGCGATGTTCAGTGCAGGGGACACTATCCTTCCTATATCGTGAAGAACTGGGAGAACAAGGGATACAACATCCGCATGGAGCAGGGCGATTTGGAGCTTCTGGAGCATGGGAAGGCGGACTACCTTGCGTTCTCCTACTATATGAGTGTAGTCAGTGCCTTCGATGACGAGGACAAGGAACAGATCGGCAAGGAAGTGAAGAATCCTTACGTTGTCGCCTCCGATTGGGGATGGCAGATCGACCCCGTCGGGCTTCGCTATATGCTCAATGTGCTGTCCGAGCGCTATGAACTTCCCCTCATGATTGTGGAGAACGGCATCGGGCTTCATGAAAAGGCCGAAGCGGACGGCATGATCCACGACGACAGCCGTATCGAGTACTTCGCAGACCATATCAAGGAAGTGAAGAAGGCCATCGACATCGACGGCGTGGCGCTCATGGGCTACTGCCCCTGGGGTCCCATCGACATCGTCTCCGCAGGGACGGGAGAGATGGAGAAGCGCTACGGCTTCATCTACGTGGACAAGGACAACAAGGGGAACGGAACGCTGGAGCGCAAGCCGAAGAAGTCCTTCTACTGGTATCAGCGCGTCATCGCCACGAACGGCGAAAATCTTTCCACTCACTGTCTTTCTATCGGTTAACTGAGAGGATGTCATTTCATGAATAAAGATAGAATCGTTGCGGCTCTCGCGGCGGGAGCTATCACACAGGCAGCCATGGGTTTGTGATCGGTGT
>CALGGN010000027.1 GCA_937915915.1 uncultured Selenomonas sp.
GGCAAATTTTTTTTTAGCGCTTCCATACAGTAGCCCGCGCAAACAGCGCAATACAGAGAAGGGCAAACACGATGCCGGATGGATAGGAAATGGATGTGGAAAGCTGCAGCCCTTCCGGCGCATGCAAAATATAGGTGCTGGTGACCGCAGACATGAAAGCGGCAGGAACTGCCGCGATCAGATAGGCACGGCTCCCCTGCATGGTGCGATAGAGGTAGACCGCGCCTGTCCAGAGAACAATCATGGCGAGCGTCTGATTGGTCCAGGAGAAGTACCTCCAGATGATGTGGAAATCCATCTGGGAAAGAAGCCCGCCGACAGCCAGCAGGGGAACCGCAAAGAGCAGACGCTGCATCGGCTTCGACTGCCCGACACCAAACCAATCGGCCAACGTAAGGCGCGCGCTGCGGAATGCCGTGTCACCGGAGGTCAGCGGACAGGCGATGACACCAAGCATGGCAAGCGTAGCGCCGATATAGCCGCTGATGCCGCTGCCCCCCATAAAACCGACGCAGATATCATAAACCACGGTACCGGCGCCGCCGTCAGCCAGCGCCTTGGCCAGATTGCCTGTTCCATCGTAAAACGTGATGCCGGCAGCCGCCCACACAAGCGCAATGATGCCCTCTGCGACCATTGCGCCGTAGAACACGGGACGTCCCAAATGCTCATCCTTCAAGCATCGGGACATGATGGGGGACTGTGTGGAATGGAAACCGGAAATCGCGCCGCATGCCACGGTGATGAACATCAGCGGCCAAATGGGCATAGCATCTCCCTTCGGGTGCAGATTCGCCAGCTGCATCTCCGGCATCACATGTCCGCCGACCCCCAGAAGCATGCCGCCCATGATGCCAAGGGCCATCACGATCAAACAGACGCCGAACAGGGGATAAAACCGGGAAATAAGCGCATCAATGGGAAGCAGCGTCGCAAGGAAATAATACAGCAGCACACAGGGCAGCACGATCGTAGTCGCGACTCCCGTGAGGTTCGAAAGCAGCCCCGCAGGCCCCGTCATGAACACTGTGCCCACCAGAACCAGAAGAACGACGGAAAAAATCCGCATGACGGTCAGCATGACAGGTCCCAGATGACGCCCCACTACCTCGGAAATGCTCTTCCCGTCCTCCCGCAGGGAAATCATCCCCGAAAGGTAATCATGGACGCCGCCCGCGAAAATCGTTCCGAAAACGATCCAAAGATAGACGCTCGGCCCCCACAGCGCTCCGCCCAGCGCCCCGAAAATCGGGCCCAGCCCTGCGATGTTCAGCAGCTGGATCAGGAACACCTTCCACGTAGGCAGCGGGATATAATCCACACCGTCATTGTGCACCACAGCAGGCGTGGGCTTGTTCGTGGGCCCGAAAATCCTTTCCACGATGGTGCCATAGATAAAAAATCCTGCAATCAGCGCACACAGAGCAGCTAAAAATGCAAACATTCTCATTCCTCCATCTTCAACTGAAAAACAAGGACTCTCCTCACGGACGAATCCCGCCCTCACAGCACTCTGCAAAATATTCCATTTCCCTTCTCCGAAAAAAGAAAGGCAGTTCCTGCGTCACAGCAACAGGAACTGCCGAGAAAACCACAATACCTATGCAGAACTTGGCGTGCACAGCAGCCGCATTTTCCCTGTATCAAGCCATCCTATTCGCTTTTCTTGGAAGGCTTCAGCTTCTCCGCAATCTTCTCGACCATGACGTAGAATACGGGAATCAGGAAGATGCCAAGAGATGTCGCAAAGAGCATGCCTCCCACGACTGCGACCCCCATGCCGTTACGGGAGGCCGCGCCCGCTCCCGTTGCGATGGCAAGCGGGATACAGCCGATGATGAAGGCCAGGGATGTCATGATGATCGGACGCAAACGCAGATTCGCCGACTCCAGCGCCGCTTTCACCGCATCCATGCCCTTGTCCCTGCGCATCTTCGCGAACTCAACAATCAAGATCGCGTTTTTCGCCGCAAGGCCCATCAGCATGATGATACCAATCTGCATGTAGACACTGTTCTGCAGGCCGGCATTCGGATGTCCGGCCGAGGCCTCCACAATGCTCATCGCAAATTCCGAGAACAGGGCACCGAAGACGCCGATCGGGATGGTCATGAGCACCGAGTACGGAACGCTCCAACTCTCATAAAGCGCTGCCAGCGACAGGAACACAAAGACCAACGACAAAAGCATGACCTGCCCCGTAGAGCCGCTTGCCTGCTTCTCCTCTCGGCTCATGCCGGACCATTCCACATGGTACCCGTTTGGCGCAACCTGCTGCACAACCTCTTCGATGGCTGCCATGGCCTGACCGGAGCTGTAGCCCTCCCCTGCCTCTCCCTGAATGGAGACGCTGCGGGTTCCGTTGAATCGGGTGATGACCGAGGGAGCCGTCCCAAGCTTCGGCGTGACCAGTGCGCTCAGCGGGACCATTGTCCCCAAATCGCTGCGCACAAAGACAAAGTTCAGCGTCTCTGCCTCGTTGCGATACTGGGCATCCGACTGGAGCATGACCTTGTAGCTGCGTCCGAAGCGGTTGAAATCATTGACCTGAAAACCGCCGAAATTGACCTGAAGCGCGGTGAACACATCGGAAAGATTGACACCGAGATTCGTGACCTGACTGCGGTCCAGCTCGAACTGATAGGTCGGCGAATTGATCGCATAAGTGGTGCGCACCGCCGCCAGCTCCGGCCGCTGGTTCGCTGCCGCGATGATCTTCTCTGTGACCTCGTTCAACTCCTCATCGCTGTGGCCGCCCATATCCTGAAGCTCCATGGTCCACCCGCCGACCATGCCGAGGCCGGGCAGGGATGGCGGCAAGAAGCCAAAGATGGTTGCCTCCGGATGATTCATGTAGCCAAGAACATTCGCCTGATTGACAATCTGGTTGATCTGCTTGTCAAACTCCTTGCGATCCGCCCAGTCATCCAGAGAAATGAACAATGTGCCCATATTCGACTTGTTGCTGGAGGACAGGACATCATAGCCGCTCATGTGCATGACGCCCTTTACCCCCGGAATTTTCTGGAGGTCTGTCGCAAAGGCATCCACCGTATCCCTGGTGTGGTTGAGGGATGTTCCCTCCGGCAGCATCACAGCGGCTAGGAAGTAACCCTGATCCTCGTCCGGCACAAAGGTGGACGGCAGGATCTTGAAGAGCAGTCCCGTGAGTCCGCAGACGATGAGCAGGAACACAATGGCCAGCTTCATATGGGAAATGCACCAGCCCACCTTGCCCGTATAGCGCTCGCGGATTCTGTCAAACCATGCGTTGAACGCATCGAAGAAACGTCCCAGAGGCCCTTTTGCCTCATTTTTGTCCTTTTTCTTCAGCAGCATGCCGCAAAGGGCAGGCGTCAAGGTCAGCGCAATGAACGCGGACAATGCCATGGAAATGGCGATGGTCAAAGCAAACTGCCGATAGAGCACGCCTGTCGTTCCCCCAAGGAAAGCTACCGGCACAAAGACAGCCGCCAGCACGAAGGCGATGGCCACGACCGGCCCCTGCACCTCGTCCATTGCTACTTCCGTTGCCTCGATGGGGCCGAGTCCCTCGGATTCCATGTGCTCTTCCACATTCTCGATGACCACGATCGCGTCATCCACCACCAGACCGATGGCAAGCACCATGGCAAAAAGCGTCAGGGTATTGATGGAAAAGCCCAGGACAATGAAGGCGCCAAAAGTTCCCACCAAGGAAACCGGGACGGCCAGCAGCGGGATCAGCGTTGCGCGCCACGTCTGAAGGAACAGGAACACAATGATGACAACCAGCGCCAACGCCTCAAAGAAGGTATGCACCACCTCGTTCAGGGAAGCGCGGATAAAGTTCGTATTGTTGACGACTTCATGATACTCCATATCCGAAGGGAAGGACTTGGAGGCATCCTTCAGGAGTTCCTGGACCTGAGAAACGCTGTCCATCGCGTTGGCATCGCTGGTAAGCTGGACAGCAAACCCGATGGCCTGCTGATTGTTGTACTTGGATATGACCGAGCTGCTCTTTTCGCCCGTCTCAATGCGCGCCACATCCTTGAGACGCGTATAGGCGCCATTGCCGGCCGATTTCAGCACAATCTCGCCGAATTCCTCCGGGGTGACCAGCCGTCCCTGCACCGTGCCGGTATACTGCTTCTCCTGCGTATCCGGAGCGGGCATCTGCCCGATGACGCCCGCAGGCGCCTGAATGTTCTGCTTCTGAATGGCTTGGGTCACGTCTGCCATGGTAAGCCCCCGCTGCGCCAGCTTGTCGGGGTTCACCCAGACGCGCATGGAGTAGTCCGAGCCAAAGACTTGGACCTTGCCGACGCCCGGAACGCGCTTGATGGCATCAATCAAGTAGATATCCGAATAGTTCTTCAGAAACTCCGGCTCATAGGTTCCGTTCGGGGACACGATGGATACGACCAATGCCATGGACGGTGAGCTTTTCTCCGTCGTGACGCCTGCGGTCAGCACGTCCGACGGCAGCGTGGAATTCGCCAGCGCCACCTTGTTCTGCACATTGACCGCGTCCATGTCGGCATTGGTGTCCAGACCGAACCGCACCGTCAAACTGTAAGTGCCCGTGCTGTCCGAGGACGAGCTCATGTACGTCATGCCCTCTGTGCCGTTGACCTGCTGTTCAATGACCTGCGCCACCGTATCGTTCACCACATTGGCGTTCGCGCCGGTGTAGGTGGTCGAGACGTTGACCGTCGGCGGCGAGATCTGCGGATACTGGTCAATCGGCAGCTGCAAGGCTGCAATGGTGCCGATGATCACAATCATGAGAGCTATGACGATTGCAAAAACCGGACGATGAATAAAGAATCTTGCCATGGTATCCCCCCTACTGCTGCTTCTTGCTGTCCGTCGTCATAGAATAGCCCATCTCCTCCGGCGTCACCAGCGTCGTATCCAGTTCCTTGCCGTTCTGCAGGCTCGCAAGCCCGTCCACGATGACTATGTCCCCATCCGAAACGCCCTTGTCCAGCAGGTAGTAGTCACCAAATTCAAACACCGGTTTGATGACATGGGACGTGGATTTATGATTTTCATCCACCAGCAGCACGAACTGCTTTCCCAGAAGTTCCTGCACGGCCGCCTTCGGCACCAGAATCGCATTTTGGGCGCTCCCGCCGGTCACTTTGACATTCGTGAACATCCCGGGCAGCAATACGCCGTCGGGATTCGGGAAAATCGCCTTGACGGTCAGCGTTCCCGTTCCCTCGGCAAGCGCTCGGTCGGACTGCACAATATGCCCCACATGGGGATACTGTTCCCCGTTCGCAAGCGTCAGCGTCACCTTCTGCTCCACATTGCCTGCCCCGGACATCACATAGGACGCAATCCACAAATATTCTTGCCCCGTCACGGCAAACGTCACATAAATAGGATCCGGCGCCGTGATGGTGACCAGATGCGTCTGCCCCGCAACCGTGTAGGTGCCCACCGACACGTCGTCCAGCGCGAGTTTCCCGTCCATCGGCGCGTAGACGATGGTATCATCTAAGTTCTGCTGCGCATATTGGAGCAGCGCCTCTTTGGCGGCCACTTCCTCTTCGCAGCTCTTTACCCGCGTCTTCTGCGTCGTGACCTGCTGCTCGGAAATCGCATTGTCCTTCAGCAGCTCCTCATTGCGCATCAAGTCGATCCGGGCATTTTGCAGGAGGACTTGCGCGTTTTCCAGATTGGCCTGCGCCGCCATGACATCCGACTCGTACTGCTTGCTTTCCAGACGGTAGAGCGGCTGCCCTGCCTTCACCCATTCCCCGCCGCTGATATATTTCTCCACGACACGGCCCGAGACCTTGGACTGCACGACCACATCCGCAACGCTTTCCACGTTCCCCGGGAATTCATGGAAAAGATTCGGCGTGGACTGCTTCGCAATACGCATCACCTTCACGGGAACCGGCGCTTCCGCAGCCTCCTCCTTTTCCCCGCCGCATCCGCCGACCAGCAGTGCCGCCAACAGAGCTGCCAATGCGAAGAACTTCCCTTTCCAACGACAAACCGGCATAAAGCCACCTCCTGCAACTACCATATCCCAATGACGCTGTCACATATATCCTGTTACATATAATCGATGGATGTACGCTTCCGATCCTGCTTGATGCCGCCAAGCTTCGAGGAAACATACTCCACAATGACGAAGAATGCAGGAATCAGGAAGATACCGAGCGACGTAGCAAAGAGCATGCCGCCCACAACCGCAACGCCCATGCCGTTGCGCGCCGCAGCGCCCGCGCCTGTGGCAATCGCCAAGGGCAGGCAGCCGATGATGAACGCAAAGGACGTCATGAGGATCGGACGCAGACGAAGCCCCGCCGCCTCCAGCGCCGCCTTCACGGGAGCCATGCCGCGGTCCACACGGACCTTCGCGAACTCCACGATGAGGATCGCGTTCTTTGCCGCCAGACCGATAATCATGATGATGCCGATCTGCATGTAGATGCTGTCCTGCAAGCCCGCATTCGGATGCCCAAAAAACTTTTCGACAAAACTGAGCCCGTACTCAGACACCACCGCACCAAAGACACCGGTCGGCACGGTCAACAGCACCGCATAGGGAACGCTCCAGCTCTCATAGAGGGCTGCGAGGCACAGGAACACAAAGACCAATGCCAGCGCCAGAACACGACTGGTAGAGCTGGCTGCTTTTCGCTCCTCACGACTCTGCCCGGACCACTCGATCTGGAACCCCGTAGGAGCCTCTTGATGCACGATATCCTCAATCGCCGCCATTGCCTGGCCGGAGCTGTATCCCGCTCCTGCATTGCCCTGGATGGTCACGGCCCGCGTTGCATTGAATCGGGAAATCTGCGTCGGCCCTGTGCTCAGTTTTGCGCGGATCAGGGTATCCAGAGGCACCATCTGCCCGGCGGACCCCTTCAGGAAGATGAATTTCGCTGCCTCCGCCTCGCTCCGATAGCGGGTGTCCGACTGCAGCATGACTTTATAGGTACGCCCGAACTGATTGAAATCATTGATCTGCTTGCCGCCGAAATTGATCTGCAGCGCATTGAACACATCCGAAAGCTTGACGCCGAGCATTTTGACCTTCTCGCGATCCACCTCATACTCATAGGTGGGCGAAGTGATGCTGTAGGTCGTGCGCACGCCCAGAAGCTCCGGACGCTGGTTTGCCGCCGCCACGATCCGTCCCGTGATCTCATTGAGCTCCGCGTCCGTATGCCCTGACATATCCTGCAGCTGCAAGGACCAGCCGCCGACCGTGCCCAAGCCCGGGAGCGCCGGCATATTGAAAGAGATGACCCTCGCCTCAGGCACTACTTTCGCACCCAAGCCGAACATCGTCCGAACGCCGTCGTCCACGGATGCACCATCGCCGCGCTGATCCCATGACTTCATGCCCACGACCAGCAGGCCCGCATTCGGCTTGGAACCGAAGGACAGAATATCGAAGCCGGTGATATACATGACGTTTTCGAGACCGGGAATATTGTCCTTTACTGCCATGGCCAATTTGTCCATCGTGTCCGACGTGCGGTTCAGCGAAGTGCCCTCCGGCAAGGAAACCGATGTCATGAAGTAGCCCTGATCCTCCTCCGGCACGAACGTCGAGGGGATCACCTGGTAGAGTTTCCATGTGAGGCCGCAGACAATCAGCAGGAAAATTATCGCGAGTTTTGATCTAGCGATAAATGCTCCAACCATTTTAACATAAGAATT